>JAJFIE010000505.1 GCA_021775275.1 Rhodospirillales bacterium
GGCCGGCAACGACATCCAGCAGGCGACCAGTATGGCGCGGCGTATGGTCACGGAGTTCGGTTTCAGTGATGAACTGGGCCCGTTGCGCTATGCCGATAACGAGGAAGAAATCTTCCTTGGCCATTCAGTCGCCCGTCAGAAAAACGTATCGGACGCCACGGCGGCGCTGATCGATAGCGAAGTCCGCCGCCTGATTGAAACGGCGGAAGAGACTGCGCGAACAATTCTGAAGAAACATCAGGACGACCTGAATACCATCGCTGAAGCATTGCTTGAGTACGAAACCCTCAGTGGTGTCGAAGTTGACGCCCTGATGCGCGGTGAAGGGATCGTGCGCCCCGATGGCGATGAGCCACCCATGGACAGCGAAACCGGTCGGCGCGCTTCGGTGCCGTCAAGCGGTGGAAAGCGTAAGGATAGTCCGGGGCCGGGTCTCGGCGCAAAACCACAACCCGAATCCTGATCCCTGACTCCACCGGATATCATTCGCGGGCGGGCGTCATTCACAGGAAAGAGACGATGAAAACGCGCTCTTTTGCCGGGCTTGATCTGACACATCCCCTGATCATGGGCATTATCAACGTGACACCGGATAGCTTTTCCGATGGCGGTGATGCCTATCGAACGGATGACGCCATTGCCCGGGGTCTCGCCCTGATCGAGCAGGGCGCAGATATCCTCGACGTCGGTGGTGAGTCCACCCGACCGGGCGCTGATCCGGTTTCCGAGAGCGAAGAGATCGCCCGCGTCCTGCCGGTCATTAGTGCATTGACGAATGCGGGGGCCGTGGTTTCCATCGATACGCGCCATGCCGCGGTGATGGAGGCCGCCACCGCCGCGGGGGCGAGCATCGTCAATGATGTAACGGCGCTGACAGGGGATGCCCGGTCACTGGATGTGGTCGCCAGTTCCGGGGTTTCGCTGGTTCTTATGCATATGCAGGGAACGCCCGAGACCATGCAGCGTGACCCGTACTATAATGATGTGGTGGGTGAGGTTATTGCGCATCTGGACGCGCAGGTAGCGGCGTGCACAGAACGCGGCGTGCCACGCGCGGAAATTGCCGTCGATCCGGGTATCGGTTTCGGCAAGAGTATGGATCATAATCTTGAATTGCTGAAATCCCTCACGGCGTTTCAGGCGCTGGATTGTCCGCTGGTTCTGGGTGTCTCCCGGAAAAGCATGATCGCCCGCCTGAGCAGAGGGGAGGCGCCAAAAGACCGGGTGGCCGGTTCCATTGCCGCCGCGCTCGCCGGGATTGCCCGGGGTGCTGACATCCTTCGAGTCCACGATGTGGCGGAAACCTGTCAGGCCATCGCGGTCTGGCAGGCCATCGAAAATGCAGATACACAATCGAAATGATGCAAGCGCCGTGAACGCTGTTACAATGGCCGACATGACGATTGTATTTTGAAACCGAGGCGCGGGTGAGCGAGAAAAAACGCAAGCTTTTTGGAACCGACGGTATCCGCGGAACCGCCAATACCGAACCCATGACGGCGGAAACCGCTCTCCGGGTCGGGATGGCTGCGGCATCCTATTTCACACGAGGCGAGCACCGTCACCGGGTGGTTATCGGCAAGGATACCCGCCTCAGCGGCTATATGCTGGAGCCGGCGCTGACATCCGGCTTCGTTTCCATGGGCATGGAGGTGATCCTTGTCGGTCCCATGCCGACACCTGCCATCGCCATGCTGACCCGCAGCCTGCGCGCTGATCTCGGCCTGATGATCTCGGCGTCGCATAATCCGTTCGAAGACAACGGCATCAAACTGTTCGGTCCCGACGGTTACAAGTTATCAGATACGGTCGAGCATGAGATCGAGGCCATCATGGATATCTGGTCCGATGACGCCCTGATCGCACCAGCCAAACTGGGCCGGGCAAAACGACTGGATGATGCTGCGGGCCGGTATGTTGAGTATGTTAAGCAGACATTTCCGCGCGGATTGCGCCTGGATGGACTGAAGATCGTTGTCGATTGCGCCCATGGCGCCGCCTACAAGGTTGCCCCTGCGGTTTTATGGGAACTGGGCGCGGATGTTGTTCCCGTCGGCGTTTCTCCGGACGGGTTCAATATCAACAAGGGATGCGGTTCTACGGATACCAATGCCATGTGCTCCCAGGTGGTGACCCACGGCGCCGACCTGGGCATTGCACTGGATGGCGATGCGGACCGTGTCCTGCTGGCGGATGAAACCGGCGCCATGGTTGATGGCGATCAGCTCATGGCGCTGATTGCCGGGCACTGGCAGGAGCAGGGGACTCTGCATGGTGCGGGTATGGTCGCGACCGTGATGTCAAACCTGGGTATGGAGCGTTACCTCAAGCAGCGTGGCATTGCTCTGGAACGCACCAGCGTCGGTGACCGATATGTGGTCCAGCGCATGCGCGAGAAGGGATTTAATCTGGGCGGTGAACAGTCCGGGCATATAATTCTGGGCGACTATTCCACCACCGGAGATGGCCTGATTGCGGCGCTTCAGGCGCTCGCTATTCTGGTCGGGCGCAACAAGCCCGCCAGTGAAATCTGCCGGTTATTTGAGCCCCTGCCGCAACTGTTGAAGAACGTCCGCTTTGCCAACGGCGCGCCGCTGGAAGACGAGGGGGTGAAGAAAGCCATGCGCGATGCAGAGGAACAGTTGGGAGCGTCGGGTCGCTTGCTGGTGCGCCCGTCGGGAACCGAGCCTGTTATCAGGGTCATGGCGGAAGGCGATGACGAGGTGCTAATCAATGCCGTGGTGGATGACGTCGCCAGCATGATCGAGCAAGCAGGCGCATAGTGCCGGGGCATAAGATGCAGGGGCGCGTGCTGATCATCGCGGGATCTGATTCAGGCGGCGGCGCCGGAATTCAGGCCGACATCAAGACCGTCACGGCATTGGGAGGTTTCGCCATGACGGCGATTACCGCCCTGACCGCACAGAACACCCGGGGCGTCCAAGGCATTCACGAAGTTCCACCGGAATTCGTTGCCGATCAAATCCGCGTTGTCATGGAAGACATCGGCGCGGACTGCATCAAGACCGGCATGCTGCACCGCACAGATGTGATTGATGCTGTTGCCGATATGCTGGATCGCTATGCGCCTGATGTTCCACTGATTGTCGATCCGGTCATGATCGCCAAGGGCGGTGCGTCGCTGCTGGAGGACTCCGCTATCCTGTCCGTTCGTCAGAAAATCATTCCGCGGGCAACCCTGATCACACCCAATGCGCCGGAAGCAGGTGTGCTGGCGGGGATGGAGGTGAAAACCCAGGACGACGCCATGACCGCGGCACGGTCGCTGGCGACCTTGGGGCCCAGATCCATTCTGATCACCGGTGGTCACCTGGACAGCGAAACGGACAGGGTGACAGACGTATTCCTTCACGACGAAGGCGTCCTGGACGTATTCGAGAGTGAACGGATCGAGACCCGACACACCCATGGTACGGGATGTACGCTGGCGTCCGCCATCGCTGCGGGTGTTGCGGCGGGAATGGGTATGCGCGGCGCCATCGTGCGGGCGCGACAGTATGTGCATGAGGCGATCCGCACCGCACCCGGTTATGGCAACGGCCATGGGCCCCTGAACCATGCCCATACCGTGTCCGCTATACAGGGCTGAGCAGATCAAATTCGGTTTATGTAAAAGCTGGCCAATGAGCCCTCTGGGTTCTGTCACGACGATTGGGTCAGGGATTCTGATCTGTGGCCACATGGAAACAAACGGGGGATGATAATGGATCGGTCGTTTTTCTGGGATAAAATTGCAGAGCGCTATTCGAAACAACCCGTTGCCGATGAAGCCGCTTACCAGAAAAAATTGCAGGTCACACGCCAGTACTTTCAACCGGATATGGAAGTGCTGGAGTTTGGTTGCGGGACGGGATCGACCGCCATCACCCATGCGCCTTATGTGAAGCATATTCAGGCAATTGATATCTCATCAAGAATGATTGAAATCGCCCGGGGCAAGGCCGACGCAAAAAATATCAATAATATAACTTTTAAACGATCGAGCTTCGATGAACTTGGCGTGCCTGATGAAACCCTGGATGCCGTGTTGGGACTCAGCATTTTGCACCTGCTGCATAACAGGGAAGACGTAATCGCCAGGGTTTATAAGATGCTCAAACCGGGCGGTATTTTCGCTACCAGCACCGTATGCATTGGCGATACGATGGCGTTTTTCAAGTTTATCGCGCCGGTTGGAAAATTCTTTGGCTTGATACTCAGGGTCTTTACCGCAAAAGAACTGGAAAACAGTTTGATCGGCACCGGTTTTAAGATCGACTACCAGTGGCAACCGGGCAAAGGCAAATCAGTGTTTATTGTGGCGAAGAAAGCGGAGTAGAAGCGATGATTCCCATGGCATGAGCCGTGTATTCCGGGGGTGTCATAAGAGCAGACTGAAACCTTGCTGGCTGGTGATCGGGCTGTTCCCGGAAGCGGACACAGGTTCGATTAATTGATTTGGCCAGTCCTTCCGGATTGTGAATATAGAAACCGGCATCAGTGCGGGCAAGGTACCAGTATCTCAAGCGTCACTGCTGCGTTTTAGCAATCCCGGCTTCGGCGGCAAGGCATCGAACAATGATGAGACGTTGGGCGAATTGATCAATGTAATTGGCAAGGCTTTCGCCCTTCAGCGTGACGCCCTCTTTGACGACAACGCCTGAATTTCGTTCGGCGAAATCATACAGTCTCGCTAATCGCCTAACTAATGTTTCCTCCAAAGGTTTCCAGTCGCCTGAATATTTGCGTAGGACGTATCCGGCAATTCCTTCATGAGTGCGAAGTTTCCACCATTCCACATCAGGAATCGGGTTGCATTTGGTTTTAAGTACCCAACCATATCCAAGTACCTCAGCCTTCGAGAGATTTGCTCGCTCAGGTGATTTTTCCTCTGGAGTTGGCAAAGATGGCTGGGTGCCGCTGGCTTCCGAATATGTTTTAACAGGCTGCACCGGTAAAGACTCAGGGAGTGTTTCAATCGAATGCGACGGCTTAGGCTCCGATATCTTTGCCGCAGACTGTGCAGGTAATGGTTCTGATGCCTTTACAGATGATGGAGCAGATAGTGGTTCAGGTGCAGGCGGCATTGCCAGTATAGGGTCGGCCTGTCGGGAATCGGGAGTGAGCATCCAGTACCCGCTAACGCCAATGACCAATAAAAAGACGATAAGGCCGAAAACGGCACCCCTATAGCTTTTCGATGTTGTCTTTGGGGCCGTAAAAGCAGGTATGGGAGAAACTATTTTAGGATCGGAGGGCTTGGCTTCGCGATTGCCACGAACAAGCATATTTCCTGCTCGTAAACTAAGCTCTCTTGGGTCGATTGGCTTGGTCAGATAATC
>JAJFIE010000506.1 GCA_021775275.1 Rhodospirillales bacterium
AAGGCGTTGCTCTCTGCTGTTCCTTACCCCGATCCCAACCACCCTCTCAATTTTGACATGCTGATGGAAGGGCGCGCCTCAATTCCGGACATGTGGCCCTCGCCCTTTACGCCGGAAGGTTTCGAACCACCTCCATTCCAGGACGTGGGCGGAGGCCATCTTGTTAGAGCCCATGAGTTACCGAATACGGTGGGAGGTGCTGTATGATCTGCCCTCGCCATCTTCGAAACGTGGTTCACAGTTTGGTCTTTGCGACGGCTGTTTTAACGGTTTCACCGGCATCAGCGGTGGAGCTGCCGCCATTGCAGGAAACACCCATGTTCGGCGAAGCCGTTGCCGCGGGCGAAATCCCTGCTGTATATGATCGGGTTCCCGCCGCACCGTCGGTTGTTGAATACAGGGATAGCGATCAAAAAATTGGCCGGCACGGCGGACGAATGCGCCTGTTGATGGGGCGTGCAAAGGATATCCGTTTGATGGTGGTTTATGGATATTCCCGTCTGGTTGGATATGACCGGGATCTGAGCATCCAGCCGGATATCCTGGAGAAAATCGAAGTCTCGGAAGGTCGGCAATTTACCCTGTACCTGAGACCGGGGCACAAATGGTCAGATGGCAATCCCTTTACCGCAGAAGATTTTCGCTATTATTGGGAAGATATCGCCAACAACGAGGTTCTTTCGCCAACAGGCCTTCCGATAAACTTGCGGGTCAATAATGAGGATCCACAATTCGAAGTCCTGAACGAAACCACCGTCCGCTATACCTGGAGCAGACCCAATCCGCATTTTCTTCCCGCACTTGCCGGGGCCCGTCCCTTCTACATCTATGCTCCTGCCCACTATATGAAGCAGTTTCACGCCCGCTATCAGGACCCTGATACACTGGCGTCCATGATAGAGGAAAGCGGACAACGGAATTGGAGCGCACTTCACACCAAATTCGGCCGACAATACCGCAACGACAATCCTGATTTGCCAAGCTTGCAGCCATGGATTTTGAAGACCCGGCCGCCAGCGGATCGCTTCATATTTACCCGTAATCCTTACTACTACCGGATTGATACGGCGGGACAGCAGCTGCCCTATGTGGATGAAGTAGCGATTACAGTCGCCAATCCCAAACTTATACCAGCCAAGGCCGGCGCAGGCGAGGTTGATCTGCAAGCCCGCAGCCTGAGCTTTAATGACTACACATTTTTGAAGCAAGGCGAGAAATCCAATGATTTTTCCGTTCGCTTGTGGCAAACGGCCAAGGGCGCGCAGATGGCGTTATTTCCGAATATGAACGCAAAGAATCCGGAATGGCGGCGCCTGTTTCGCAATGTCGATTTCCGGCGCGCCTTATCGATGTCCGTAAACCGTCATGAAATCAATCAGGTGATCTATTTCGGACTCGCCATTGAAGGTAACAACACGATCCTGCCGCAGAGCCCATTGTATGACGAGAAATATGCCAAGGCATGGACCGGGTATCAGCCAGACAAAGCCAATTCTATTTTTGATGAACTTGGCCTGACCGAGCGTGACGATAGGGGCGTTCGCCTGTTGCCCGATGGCCAACCCATGGAGATCATTATCGAGACCGCCGGTGAAAGCACCGAACAGACAGACGTTCTCGAACTGATACACGACAGTTGGCTGGATGTTGGAATCAAAGTCTACAGCAAACCCTTGCAACGCGAAGTATTGCGGAATCGCATCTTCGCAGGAACCACATTGATGTCCATTTGGTTTGGTTTGGAAAACGGCCTGCCCACTGCCGATATGAGTCCCGAGGAACTGGCGCCAACCGACCAAAATCATCTGCAATGGCCAAAGTGGGGACAGTATTATCAAAGCAACGGAAAAGCAGGCGAGCCCATTGATATGGATGTGCCGCGACGCCTCGCGAGCCTGAATGAATCATGGGTCGTGGCGGAGGAAACCGAGGCACGTGAAACCATATGGCGGGAAATGCTGGACCTGTTCACGGGCAATGTTTTTACCATCGGATTGATCTCCGGGGTGCGTCAACCCGTGGGTGTCAACAACCGGCTCCAGAATGTGCCTGATCGTGGTATTTATAACTGGGATCCGGGCGCTCATTTCGGCATCTATCGACCGGACACTTTCTGGTTCGATGACATGCCGGAAACAGCAGCGGCGCAGTAGGGGGGCGATGGCATGCTGGAATACCTGATCCGCCGTATCCTGACCATGATGATGACCGTGGCCGTCCTCAGCGTGCTGGTTTTCATTATCATCCAACTGCCACCAGGAGATTACCTGTCGACCTATATCGCTGAACTTGAAAGCCAGGGCGAAATGGTTGATCCGGAAAAGATCGAATTTTTACGCCGTCAATATGGTCTCGATAAATCCATGCCGGAACAATATTTCACCTGGGCATGGGGATTGCTGCACGGTGATCTGGGCTATTCGTTTGAATATAACCTGCCGGTCAGCGAAGTGGTCGGGGACCGCCTGCTTCTGTCCATGGTGTTGAATTTCTCGACCATCCTCTTCATCTATCTGGTGTCCTTCCCGATCGGTGTCTATTCCGCGACACACCAGTATAGCTGGGGGGACCATGGACTTACATTGCTTGGTTTTCTGGGGCTGGCGACACCAAATTTTCTGCTGGCGCTGGTGCTGCTTTATTTGGCGAACACCTGGTTTGGCACCTCCATTGGCGGGTTGATGGACCCGCAGTATCTGGATCAGCCCTGGACGATGGACAAGATGCTCTCCGTCATGGCGCACATGTGGGTGCCGGTGATCGTCATCGGGACGTCTGGCACTGCTGGCATGATCCGCCGCCTACGGGCCAATCTATTGGACGAATTGCAAAAACAATATGTGGTAACCGGACGGGCAAAGGGACTGCCGCCGGGCAAGCTGTTGATCAAATACCCGCTTCGCATGGCAATGAATCCCTTTATCGCTGACATCGGCAATCTGCTGCCACAAGTAGTTTCGGGTTCCGTCATTGTCTCGGCGGTGATGTCGCTGCCGAC
>JAJFIE010000507.1 GCA_021775275.1 Rhodospirillales bacterium
GTAGCACACCTGGCCCTCCATGTGTTGGAGCGCTGCGGACCGCTTGTTGGCTGGAACCGCGCGTATTTTGGCCAGACACTCGGCGTCTTTGTTCGTGCGGTACAAGCAATACGTCTGCTCGAATGCAAAGTCTTTGCTCGAGCCAATCGCCTTGAGAGCGCGCGCAAACTTCGAGTCACGGATTGCGGCAACGATCAGACAGCGTGTAGCATCCTGGTCCTTGGGAGAAACCTTGAGGATTTGCTCTGCAAGGTCCATGACAGCGCCCATGTCTTCATCCTCCACGATGGCGCCGTGCAGTTTGCGGAAGAGATGATCCAGCTGCTCGGCGGCCTTGGCATCGCCACCTGCTGCAGAAGCCATTGTGCGGGGGAGGTGGAGGGTTTTGCGAGGCAGGTGTGGAGTGGGCAGGGGTGGGGGAGGAGGATAGGGTCGCGTGAGCTGGAGGGAGCTGGGGTATGCTCGGATGCGAAGAAGAGTTCGGCAGCATCGAGAGTGGTAAAATCGCCGATATCATCGCCGTCCCGGAAAATCCTCTCGACGTCATAGAGGCGCTGCACGACGTTTTTTTCGTCATGAAGGACGGTCAGGTTTGCCGGAACGACAGGCAGACACCAGACTGAACCGCATACACCCAAATCCGTTCTTTCACAGTGAACACATTAGCGATAGCGTGTCTTTCGTAGTTTAATTTGTGATGTGGAATTACAGGAAAAGAGTGTGCGGTTTTTCCGATCCGATGCCCAGCTTCTGCATGATCCTCAGGCCTTCATGCTTCGAGGAAAGATTGTCACATCGGAAGATCGGCCCGAGCGCGCGACATTGCTTGAAACTGGAGCACTGGATGCCGGGCTGGAACGGTGTGAAGCGTTGAATTTTCCGTTTCTTACCAAAGCCAGTGTCCACAGTGCGGACTATCTGGATTTCCTGATCAATGGCTATGACGAATGGAAACGGCTGCCCGGGGCGGCGGACGAAATTCTGGCCAATATCAGCCCTTCGCGTGATGGTGCCGGGTATCCCACATCCATTGTCGGACGGGCAGGTTGGCACCTGGGTGATCATGCCGCCCCCATCGGTCCCAATACGGCGGTATCGGTCATGGCATCAGCGGACGTTGCGCTATCGGCGACCCACGATGTGTTGGATGGCGCGCAGGAGAGCTATGCGTTGTGTCGCTCGCCCGGCCATCACTGTTCTCGCGATCAGGCGGCCGGGCATTGCTTTTTGAATAACATGGCTATTTCTGTTTCGTCCGCCTTGTTGGCGGGACGACGACCGGCAGTCCTCGATATCGATGTGCATCACGGCAACGGCACGCAGGACATCTTCTATGACCGCGCCGACGTGTTGACCCTTTCTATCCATGCGGACCCGGATGAATTCTATCCGTTCTATTGGGGCCGGAAAGATGAACGTGGTGTGGGCGACGGCAAGGGCGCGAACATCAATTATCCCCTGGCGATTGGATCGGGTGAAAAGGTGTGGCTTGAAACACTGGAACAGGCATTGAAACGGGTTGCCTCCTTTGACGCAGATATTTTATTTGTGGCGCTAGGCCTTGATGCCTATGAACACGATCCAATGGGCGCGTTCAGGATTTCGACTCAAGGATTCGCAGAAGCCGGGAAGCTGATCGGCGGTGTCGATCTTCCTGTCGTTCTGGTGCAGGAAGGCGGTTATATTTCCGATGCCCTGTCCACCAATCTCAAGGAATTTCTGTTGGCGTTTCAACACGTACGACCAGAAGAATAACGAGCAAAGGCTAGGGAATGAAAATGGGAAGCAATCGGATTGTCCTGGTCGAACACAGCCACTCGCCGGGCGATGACCGCGCAAACACACATCTGTCGGCTCAGGGATTCGATATCGAGCGACGGTATCCGTTTGACGGAGATGTGCTCGGCGCACAGACCATTGCCCATATGTTGGGTGCGGATGTGAGACCGCCGGAGGTTAAATATCACGAATTCGGGTATTACCCGCTTTTTACGACCGAGGCGGGAGGTGAATTTATCCCGGATGGTCTCGTGGTTACCCAGGCGCATTTTCATGGTTTCCTTGATTCCTTATTTGGAGCAGCCGAAATCGCGACGAAGCGGAAAATCGCATCATGAAAATTACAGACGTCAAAACCTACGTCGTCGGTAACCCGCCGCCGCACTTCGGCGGGCTTTATTGGGTATTTGTCAAGCTGACCACAGATAGTGGCATCGAGGGAATCGGCGAGGTTTATTCCGTGCCGTTTCACCCCGACGTCGTGGCCCGCATGGTGGAAGATGTGTGCGAGCGCAATGTGATCGGGTCGGATCCGTTCAAGATCGAAAAGTTGTGGCGCATTATCTATAGCAGCGGCTTTACCCAGCGGCCGGACACCTCGATCATGGGTGTGCTCAGCGGCATCGAAATGGCGTGCTGGGATATTATCGGCAAGGAACTGAACAAGCCGGTGTATGAACTGCTCGGCGGGCAGGTGCATGAAAAGCTGCGCTCGTACTCCTACCTGTATCCCAAAGAAGGTGATGCAACGGAAGTTTATTCGGACCCGGATCTGGCGGCAGAACGTGCAGCGGAATATGTAGACTGGGGTTTTACGGCGGTCAAATTTGATCCGGTAGGTCCCTATACGGCGTTCGATCCGCGCCAGCTATCCATGGAGGCACTGGAATTATCCGAGAAATTCGTGCGTAAAATCCGCGAAGCCGTCGGCAGCCGCTGTGATCTGCTGTTTGGCACCCATGGGCAGATGACGCCCGCCGGCGCGATCCGCCTTGCGCAGCGTCTGGAGCCCTATGACCCTTTATGGTTTGAAGAGCCGACGCCACCGGAACGGCCAGAGGAAATGGCGCTGGTCGCCCGTCAGACATCCATCCCAATTGCGACAGGAGAGCGTTTGGCGACCAAGTATGAATTCGCCCGCGTGCTGGAAAACCGTTCAGCGGCCATTCTGCAAATGGCGCTGGGACGGGTTGGCGGGTTACTGGAAGGCAAGAAGATCGCAGGCATGGCGGAAGCATTTTACGCGCAGATTGCACCGCATCTCTATTGTGGCCCTATTGAAGGGGCCGCAAATGTTCAATTGAGCGCATGCAGCCCCAATTTTCTTATTCTTGAAAGCATTCAGGACTGGCGCGGGTTTCACTCCGACATTCTGAAACAGCCCATGCAGTGGGAAGACGGCTACGTTATCCCGCCGACAACGCCCGGCCTCGGGGTTGAACTTGATGAAGCGGTCGCCGAAGCAAATCCCTATGCAGGTTCAGCGCTGCATCTGGAAATGCACCCGGAGCCGCTCTGAGAAATCTCAGCCTGCCGACACCACCGAATCCGCCATGACGCACAGTATTTCAAACATCAGATTCGCTCCGGTAACACAGGTAATGCCTGTCGGGTCGAAGCATGGTGCGATCTCACTGATATCCGCGCCGACGATATCCCGACCCTGAAGCGAGCGAAGGATGACCTGCATATCGCGCGGGATCAGGCCGCCGATTTCAGGCACGCCCGTACCGGGCGCATGCACCGGATCCAGGCCATCAATATCCAGCGAGATATAGACAGGTGCGTCGCCCAGGGTGTCGTGGATGGTTTCGATGGCCTTGGCGCGGCCCATTTCCTCGTACTCGTCCATGGTGATCAGGGTAAAGCCCACATCAATGCCGTACTGGACATCGTGGTCACTGAACCGGCTGCCGCGCAGGCCCACCTGAACGACATTTTCGGGCCTTAGCAGTCCTTCTTCATGGGCCCGGCGCAGGAAGGTTGCGTGATTGATTTTCGTGCCGCACAACTCATCCAGTGTATCCGGGTGAGCATCAAAATGCAGGATGCCGACGGGATTGTCCCTGGCAATAGCGCGCAGGATGGGAAGCGGAATGGTGTGATCGCCGCCGATGGCAATGGGGCGAATGCCTGCGTCATGGACCTGTTCGAAGAAGTTTTGAATCTTTTCTATGGAATCCATCAAATCCAGGGGATTGATAGGGGAATCGCCCAGATCGGCAACATTGCATATATCGAAAGGTTTGATGCCGCTGGTGGGATGAACCCGGCGAATCAGGCGGCTGGCTTCCCGCACACCCGCTGGTCCCTGCCGTGCGCCGGTCCGGAAATTCGCCCCCAGATCGAAGGGAACCCCCATCAGCCCAATGTCAATTTCGTCCATGATGTCATGACGTCTGGTGCGCATGAAGGTCGCCACATCGGCAAACCGGGGGGTCGTTGCCGCACTTATCTGGTGAAATCGTTCGTCCGTCGCCATTGAGGCCTCCTTCAGCAATAATTCATCGCAATTTATATGCAGAAACAAAAATCATAATGGATCGCCGACGGTCAGATGAGTGCCCCCGTCAATGACCAGCAGTTGCCCGGTAATGCCACGCGCGCTAGTGGCGAACCACGCCACAGCATCCGCGACGTCATGGGGCGATACCACACTATGGAGCGGTGCAATACGTTGCACATTATCGCGAAAAATCGCGAGTTCCTTTTCATCAAATTTTCCGGACAGCCATTGGGTATCCACAAAACCCGGACAGACAGCATTGACGCGCACCTTAGGGGCAAGGCTCCGCGCTAACGATAGCGTAAGAGTGTTCAATGCGCCTTTTGAGGCTGCATAGGCGATAGAGGAACCAATGCCCGAGAATCCGGAATGCGATGATATATTGACTACAGCCCCGTTCATCGCAGCCTTCAAAAGGCCCGCTGCCGCTCTGGTAAGCTGAAAGCATCCCGTCACGTTAACGGCGAAGATGCGATCAAAATCCTCACGGGTGATACCGTCAAGATCATCGGCATCTACAAACCGGGTCGTGCCCGCATTGTTTATCAGGGCGTCCAGGCGGCCCCATCGTTTGGAGATATCAGAAATCATGCGACGGCAGTCACCGTCTTCAGAAATATCACCCTGTAGACAAAGGGTCTCTGCGCCTTCAGACCGGCAGTCTTCAGCCGTGGTCCGGGCGCCTTCTTCGTTCCGGTTATAGTTCACGGCGACATTGAAGCCGGACGCCGCGAAACGTTTTGCGCACGCCGCGCCAATACCGGTTGCGCTGCCGGAAACAAGGGCTACAGGACGTTGAGAAATGGCAGGCACAATAGTGAAGGCTCTCGCAAATAGATATTTTACTGATTTGACGATGGCACCAGTCCGCCATCGGGGTCAAGTATCGTTTCTTCATTGCAAGAGAAGCCCCAAGGCGGCACTAATGAACGGGTGATATAACCGAACCAGACTGGAAATATTATGGCCGATGTTCCTCTTTCGCTCGACGACGTCCACGAACTTGCATTCACGTGTCTAAAGACACACGGATGTGACGAAGCCAATGCCAACGCGGTTGCCGGTACAATCATGGCGGCTGAGCGTGATGGTGCGGCCTCGCATGGATTATTCCGTCTGCCCGGATATGTTGCGGCGCTGAAAAGCGGAAAAGTGAATGGCGCCGCGCGGCCGACCATGCGGACACTGTCGCCGGGTGTATTGCAAATGAACGGTGATGGCGGATTTGCGCCGTTATCTCACCAGCGAAGCCGCGATGATCTTGCGGCGTGTGCTCGTACGCAGGGTATTGCAGCGCTGGCGATCATTAATACGCACCACTTTTCGGCCTTGTGGGCGGAGGTCGAGCCCTTGGCCGCGCAAGGTTTGTGCGTTTTTGCCTTTACGGCGTTCAAGCCCGCTGTTGCGCCTGCGGGGGGCTCCAGGCCCCTGTTCGGCACCAATCCCATGGCCTTTGGATGGCCCCGTCCGGGTCGGAACCCCGTGGTGTTTGATCAGGCCTCGGCTGCCATGGCGCGGGGTGAAGTGATGATCGCGGCGCGTGATGGTCACGAGTTGCCAGCGGGTGTCGGCGTCGATGCGGATGGAGCACCGACAACTGATCCCGATGCTATCTTGAAGGGCGCACTGCTTCCCTTCGGCGGGCACAAGGGGTCTTCTATTGCCATGATGGTGGAGTTGCTGGTCGCCGGGTTGATCGGTGAAGCCTTCAGTTTTGAAGCGGCGGCGCGCGATAACAACGATGGCGGCCCACCGCAGGGCGGCGAATTGATGCTTGCCATGGACCCGGGCCGGTTCGGTGATGCTGATGGATGGGCGCAACACGCAGAAGGCCTGTTCGAACAGATGACAGCACAGGAAGGCGTGCGCCTGCCGGCGGACCGGCGTTATGGCAATCGTCAGCGCACATTGAAGGAGGGCATTACGATCCCTGAGAGTCTGCACGCCACGATTAT
>JAJFIE010000508.1 GCA_021775275.1 Rhodospirillales bacterium
TCGTTAACGTTCCTGATTCCCCTGTCGTTCCTGCTGCGACAATAGCATGTGTCCCAGCGTGCACATGAAAATCCACTAAATTCTTATGATGATCGGGGTGGCCAGAGTGGACGACAGACGGAAGCGACTTTTATACCGCAGCGCCCATCGGGGAATGAAGGAAATGGATGTTCTTTTAGGTGGTTACGCACACAAGTGCCTGTGTCATATGTCGAGTGCCGACCTGCTGGATTTCGAAGCCTTGATGGACGAAAGTGACAACGACCTCATGAACTGGATATATGAGCGTGAGCCGGTTCCTCATGAATCAGAGAATGCTGTACTCCGTAAGATAATAAATTATCAGAAGACATTATAATCCCGTGACCATTCTTGACCGTATTACGGCTGCCACCTCTCGGGTTATTATTGGTGGCGCACCCGAAGGTTATGATATCCGGCTGATGGCCCAGTGGGCGCAGCGAGCCGGGTGCGCCATGCTGATCGTGCAGGACGATCAGGCTATGGCGCGATCGGTGGAAATCCTTCAGTTCTTTGCACCTGATGTGGAGTGCCTGGGGTTCCCGGCATGGGACTGTTTGCCGTATGACCGGGTGTCGCCCAATGTGGATGTCCTGAACCATCGCATGCGTACGCTGACCCGGCTGTTGCAGCCAGCCAGATCGGATATTCCCAGACTTATACTAACCACGGTGTCGGCTTATCTCCAACGTGTGCCGCCCCGAGCGGCATTAAAGGACCGTTACCTTTATATCCGGAAGGGCGATCTAATCCCGCGCGAAGACGTCATTGGTTTTCTCGCACGCAATGGCTACGTACGCAGCGATACGGTGATAGAAGCCGGAGAATACGCCACTCGAGGTGGCATCCTCGATGTGTTTCCCGCCGGTGCTGAACACCCCGTGCGCATGGATTTCTTCGGCGATGATGTGGAAGGCATTCGTACGTTCGAGCCAGAGGATCAGCGAACCATCGGGGATGTTGCGCAGGTTCAGTTCATCCCGGTCAGTGAGGTGTTTCTGGAAGACGATTCCATTTCGCGATTTCGAACGGCGTATCGGGAGCAATTCGGTACCACGGGTCGCGATGATCCATTGTACGAATCCGTATCCGCCGGGCGACGTTATGTGGGAATGGAGCACTGGTTGCCCCTGTTCCATGAAAATCTGGAAACTTTGCAGGACTACGTTGGCGGATGTCCGGTGGTTTTATCCCATCACGCTGTTGAAGCAGGGCAGGCGCGCCTCGAATTGATTGAAGAATACTATGCGGCGCGGCGTGATGTTCCCGGCGGTGGTCTGGCATCGGGGGGCGCACCGTATCATCCGGTGCCAATGGGCAGCCTGTTTCTCACCGCTATTGAATGGGAAGCTTCGCTTGCAAAACTCAAGGGAGGTGCGTTTTCACCCTTCGATGCGCCTGATGTCGAAAGTGGTGAAACCCACCGGCACATTGATGCCGGTGGGCGGCTGGGTCGGGACTTTGTCGATTTCCGGGTGCAACGGGATGTGGATTTATTTGGTGAAGTCATCACCCATATTCGCACACAGCAAAATGAGGGACGACGGGTCGTCGTTACCGCTCTCAGTGATGGTTCACGTGATCGTCTGCGCAAGGTATTGGGAGAGCATGGTCTGAGTTCCATTGTTGATATTGGTGCGTGGACAGACGTTGCGGAATTGGCCATCGGCGCCACCGGACTGGTCGTTTCAGGGTTTGAGCGTGGCTTTCTAACCCCCGATGTTGCCTTGATCACCGAGCAGGACATCCTCGGCGAACGAATGATCCGGCCACAGGGCCGTAAGGTGAAACCTGAAAATATCATCGCCGATGCGACCAATCTGAATGTTGGCGATCTGGTTGTGCATGTCGATCATGGCATCGGCCGATTTGACGGACTGGAGACCATCGAAGCCCTCGGCGCACCTCACGATTGCTTGCAACTTGGCTACGGCGGGGGTGACCGTCTGTACCTGCCCGTGGAAAATATCGAACTGATCTCCCGCTATGGATCGGAGGATGCTGGGGTACAACTGGATCGCCTCGGTGGCGCCGCATGGCAGGCCCGTAAGGCGAAAATGAAACAGCGTGTCCGGGAGATGGCCGACGCCCTGATCAAGGTTGCTGCCGCCCGGGAGTTACAAACAGGCGCCAGAATCATTGCGCAACCCGGCGCGTTTGAAGAGTTCTGTGCCCGTTTCCCCTACACGGAAACGGAAGACCAGATGAACGCCATTGAAGCGGTCCTGAAAGACCTTGCAAGCGGGCGTAACACTGACAGGCTGGTATGCGGGGACGTGGGTTTTGGTAAGACCGAGGTTGCGCTGCGTGCGGCATTCGCTACTGCCATGGAAGGCAAGCAGGTCGCTATTGTCGTGCCGACAACCCTGTTGTGCCGCCAGCATTTTCATAACTTCACAGACCGGTTTCGTGGCTTCCCTGTGAACGTTACCCAATTATCACGTCTGGTGACGGCAAAAAATGTCAAGGAAACCAAGGCAGGTCTGGAAACAGGTGTCGTAGACATTGTCATTGGCACCCACGCCTTGTTAGCCAGGGACATAAAGTTTCGTGACCTG
>JAJFIE010000509.1 GCA_021775275.1 Rhodospirillales bacterium
TGGGTCTGATCTGAGAGGATCAGTCGGCGACTGATTGCATGGCCATCTCAATATAGAGTTTTCGGATCTTGCTGGTCAGCTCACCCGGTGCGCCATTGCTCAGAATGCGGTCATCGATTTTAATCACCGGCATGGCGAAGGTTGACGCACTTGTCGTGAATGCTTCAACTGCCTCATAGGCCTCTTCCGGTGTAAAGGCGCGTTCCTCCACCTCAATCCCTTCCCGGCGGGCGATTTCCAGAATGGAGCGTCGGGTGATGCCGTGGAGTATCTTGTTGGACAGATCCCGGGTGATGAGTTTTCCTTCCTGGGTCACAATGAATGCATTGTTGGACGAGCCTTCGGTAACAACGCCGTCTTCCACCATCCAGGCATCATCCGCCCCGGCATCCTTCGCGGCCTGCTTCGCCATGGCCTGCGCCAGCAAGGCAACGGTCTTGATATCGCGGCGTTGCCAGCGAATGTCAGGCACCGTGATGATGGTGGTTCCTTTTGCCGCCTTGGGATTATCCAGCAGGTTCATCTGCTGTGTGAACATCACCAGACTGGGTTCTATATCAGTCGGGAAGGGAAAATCCCGGTCAGCAGCACCCCGTGAGACCTGAAGATAGATAATGCCTTCCTTGACGCCATTGCGCTTGATAACTTCATTCTGGATGGCTTCGATCTCGCTGGTGGAGGCTGGCGACTTCATGTTCAACTCACCCAGCGAACGTTGCAGACGGGCAAGGTGCCCTTCGTTTTCCACCAGTTTGCCATTCAATACAGGCGAGACCTCATAGACACCGTCGGCGAACAGAAAGCCGCGATCAAAGACAGATATCTTGGCGTCCTGTTCTTCCAGGTATTCGCCGTTAACGTAGACAATGCGTGTCATTGGATACTCCCGTTATTCCATATCCTGCCCATAAAGCCTGCCATGCAGTATGGCAAGTAATGCGTTTCGAACATGTTACTGAGTGAAGAATATGACCATTTAAAGACGGCTTGGACAGATGAGCGGGCTTAACTTGAATGGTCGAACCTGATATGGTCCGCCCATGAGTAAGGCAGCAAACCAATCCGTCTATAGCGCCGATGACGACACCCGGCAAATTGCCCTGGCTGGCGCGCTGTATCCATCAGGTCAGCGCGAATTGGGCGTGCTGCGGGTGTTCGCCGACGAAGTCATGGCCGACGGCTGGCGTGTGGGCGGCATCGTTCAGGAAGTCCTGAAAGGGCCTGACGATGAGACGGTCGGCATTGATGCAATCGAGTTGGATACCGGGTGTCGGTTTGCCATCAACCGACCGACGGAGTCTGATCGGGTCAATAAGACATGCTCGCTTGATCCAACGGCGCTGGCCGAAGCCAGCGGTGCACTGGACCGCGCCATCCGATCGCATATGGATCTGGTTGTGGTCGAGAAGTATGGCGAGCAGGAGCAACAGGGCGATGGCTTGGCCGACGAAATCTTGCGTGCCGTGTCCGAGGGGATTCCGACGCTGGTTGCCGTTCCGGACGGGGTCCGCGGCGTGTGGCGTGAATTTACCGGCGAGCTTGGTGAGGAACTGGCATTCGATCTGGACTCGTTTCGGGCCTGGTGGCGACGGCATCAGCCGGAAAGCCGGTAACCCAACACGGGTATTTCGCGCATCGTCGCAATTCCTGTTGAATGGCGGCTATATGATATTCCCGGAAGGAACAGAGAATGAATGAGATGACTCAGATTACCGAGAGTCGCTTTCGCCGTCGCAATCCCGATGGCGGCACGGCGCCGTTGACCGATTGGGGCATTAACAGTGAATACGGTGTGTTGCGCGATGTTCTGCTTGGCCCGGCGGAGACCTTCCGGTGGATGACAACGGAAAATGCTCAGTGGAGCTCCGTCGTTCGCGCCGCCGAGCGCGATGGGCTCGAATTTGATCATCAGGTCGCCATGCGCCAGCATCGTGAAATGGTTGATGCCTATGAAGAGGCAGGTGTGACGGTTCATACGCATCCGCCGCAGGAGGAACTCTGTTATCAGGTGTATGCCAGGGACTCGAGCTTTATGACGCCCTGGGGCGCGGTGATTACGCAGATGGCGAACCCCCGTCGCCGAGGTGAATATTCCGCCGCCCTCCGGTTCTACGAATCCCGAAATATCCCCATCTACGACATGGTCTCAGCGGGAAACTTCGAAGGTGGTGACTTCAATATTATCGAACCCGGTGCGGTAATGATCGGCTATACGGGCCTCAGGTGTGAGGAGGTTTCCGCTCGTCAGATTGCCGGTTGGATGGAAAAAGAGGGATGGGAAGTGCACTTCGCGCCCATCGATAACTTTTACGTCCACATCGATTTGATGGTCTGCATGATTGCACCCAAGCTGGCGGCTGTGTGTCTGGATACGACCCCGGATCACATTGTTGATTGGCTGAAAGGCAAAAAGATCGAGATCATTCCAGTCAGCTTCAAGGACACCATGGCCCTCGGGTGCAACGTTGTATCGCTCGGCAATGACCGTGTGCTGGCGCCCGAATCCAGCAAGGACCTGGTTTCAAAACTGCGGGCGAACGGCTTCGAAGTTTATGATCCGGATATGTCCATGTTCCTGAATGCGGGGGGTGGCGTTCATTGCATGTGCCAACCATTGAAGCGGGATACGGTTTAGGCTCGCATTGAACGGTGTCAGGGAGTGCCGGCGTGTGACACAAGGTGTCCGGCAGGGTTCATTTGGCTGTTTAGTCGCTGTCTTGAATGCAGATCCGATCCTGCATCGTTTACATGATCCTCCGACCAGGCGACTATGCACAAAATATGTCCTATGTCGCCATGGCTGTTTGTCAAAGGCATAGACAGGCATTCATACGGTATCGGCGCCCAGTCCACCGCCGTGTTCTGGAGTGATCGTCGCCAGTAATGGGGCGTGCCGCTACGGGCAACATGCTTTTGCGTGTCAATGGTCTCGTCTGTAGCGTCAAACACGTCATCCAGATAGCGCCCGGTGAGCTCGTATCCCGTCAGTTCATGCATCATGGTTCCCGAGTAACGCCAGCGGAATCTTAATCCGGCGGACTCCGGGTCTACCTCAGTATCCTTGATGGTGATATAACTGGCGTGTTCCCAGAGTTGCATGAGATCAATGTCGGTCAGCTTCGGAATGCCGCCAACTTCCTCCGCACGCTGTTGCCAATAGTGCAATACATCGGCGCAGGCCGGATGAATCGTCTCTATTTCAGTTGGCACGATGCCGTCAATAGGAAACACTGGATATACTCTGCTTATTCCCAGGGAACGGGTCGCTTGCGCAACTTCTCGTATCAAAAACAGTACTGATATTACAAATGATTTTATAAAGAGTAATGTAATTGCATAATTTTTCCAATAGTTAAGTGATTAAAATTGCTCTATAAAAAATATAAATACAGTTGTATGTATTGAATTGATTCCCGCCAACCGAGTGTGTCTTGAATTCAAAGAGAGGAAAACGACCAATGTTCTACTGCACAGACGAGCCACACGGGTTACCGCATAATCCGTTCAATGCGCTGGTCACTCCCCGCCCTATCGGGTGGATTTCATCGGTCGATCAGGACGGCAACGTTAATTTGGCGCCCTATTCCTTTTTCAACGCCGTCGCCTATTCGCCGCCGCAGGTCATGTTTGCCACCAGCGGTCATCACGCTGAAGGCGGTCTGAAAGACAGTGTCCGGAACGTCAGGGAAACGCGGGAGTTCGTCGTCAATCTGGCGACATGGTCGTTGCGTGACGCCATGAATACGACCTCCACCACCGCGCCCAGTGATACGGATGAATTCGATGTCGCGGGACTTGAAAAGGAGCCGTCAGAGATGGTTGCGCCACCCCGTGTGAAGGCCAGCCCCGCACATCTGGAATGCCGTTATACCCAGTCGGTGGAATTGCCCTGCACCTCGGAAGACGATACCAATCTGGTGGTGTTCGGTGAGGTCATCGGTATTCATATCCGCGATGACATTCTGGTAGACGGTCTCGTTGATATGGAAAAGGCCGATGTCATTGGTCGCCTTGGATATATGGATTACGTGCGCGTAAGTGATATGTTCACGATGGACCGACCGAGCTGGCCCCTAAATAAATAAGTATGGGTAAATGAACATTCTTCAGGTCAGGATGAATCCGTGCGCGAAGGGATCGCGATCGTCGATATAGATAGTATTGTCGCCGGTAATGCGCGCCCAACCTTCGATTGACGGGATAATGCCCGGCGTGTCATTGCCGACAGTGACACGGTCTTCCACATGTCCTCTGAACAGGCTGCCGATGATGCTTTCATGGACAAACGCATCCCCCGGCGCCAGATCACCCCGCGCCGCCCATTGCGCCATGCGCGCTGAGGTTCCGGTGCCGCAGGGTGAGCGATCAATGGCCTTGTCACCATAAAACACGGCGTTGCGGGCATGGGCTTCCCTGTTTGTCGGCTTGCCGGTCCACATGACATGGCTGAGGCCCTGAATGGCCGGGTGTTCCGGATGGATGAAATCGTACTTGTCGTTCATCAACGTGCGAATAACCGGACTCAGACGCTGGATATCACCGGGCGTCAGGTCGCGCATATCGCTGAAGTTCTTCTGGCGCTCGACGATGGCGTAGAAGTTTCCACCGTAGGCCACATCCATGCTCAGTGTGCCCAGGTCAGGGACATCGACCTCATAGCCCGTGCCATAAAGAAATGCCGGGACATTGGTCAGTCGCACGGAATCCACGTGTTTCCCCACCAGCTCATAACTGGCGGCGACAACACCCGCCGGGGTATCCAGTCGAAGCACACCTGCCTCACGTGGCGTTACCAGTCCCCGTTCGATGGCGACGGTCACCGTGCCAATGGCGCCATGGCCGCACATGGGCAGGCAGCCGGAGACCTCGATGAACAGGATGGCGACATCGCAATCGTCGCGGGTGGAAGGATACAGGATGCTGCCGGACATGACATCGTGACCGCGGGGCTCGAACATCAGGCCGGTACGAACCCAGTCGTGATTGTCGAGGAAGTCCTGACGCTTTTCGGTCATGGTGTCGCCAACGAGCGATGGACCGCCATCGGTAACAACCCGAACAGGATTGCCGCAGGTATGCGCGTCAATGCAGATGAACGTTCCGATTTCTGTTTTTTGGATCATGTCACCCATCACACATGCGCTGTTATGCCGCCATCCACGGGTAGTTCCACGCCGGTGATATAGCGCGCCGCGTCGGATAGCAGAAACAGACAGGCGTCGGCCATATCGTCCGTGGTGCCGAGACGCCCCAGCGGCACAAAGCCGGCAGCCCGGTCCTGAGCATCTTTGTCATCTGCCCACCGTTCCTGCATGGGCGACAGGGTGCCGCCCGGCAGAATGACGTTGGAGCGGATGTTGTCGCCCGCGAACTGGATGGCCAGCGACTTGGCGAGGCGGATGACGGCCGCCTTGGATGCACCATAGGCGTCCTGCGTCGGCGTATCGCCACCAGTTGCGTCAATGGATGAGAAGTGAACCATGGCGCCGCCGCCACGTCGTTTCAGGTGAGGCACTGCATGACGGGCCGTCAGGGCAAAGGAC
The DNA here is from genome assembly GCA_021775275.1 of Rhodospirillales bacterium. Lineage (GTDB taxonomy): Bacteria > Pseudomonadota > Alphaproteobacteria > Rhodospirillales > Casp-alpha2 > JAJFIE01. The sequence continues at coordinate 5,544 of JAJFIE010000509.1, forward strand.
TTAACATTGATGGCCATGACCTGATCCCATACGTCCATGTCCATTTCCGTGACCGATTTATCGCGGTCAAACCACAGAACACCGGCGGTGTTGATCAGGTAGTCCAAACCGCCGAACCCGGATGCCGTGCTGTCTATGGCGCCTTTGACAAACCCGTCATCCGTCAGGTCGCCCTCGAAATACAAATGGTTTCCGGGACCGGGTGCGATGTCCATGGGTGTCGGTTTGACATCGGCAAAGGCCACATGGACGCCATGTGCGATCAAGGCGTTGCCGATGGCCAAACCCATTCCGCCACCGCCACCGGCAACAAACGCGACTTTTCCGGAAAAACTCATGGTGAGACCACTTTGGTTACTGCTCGATAGGGACATGCACGATCAGGCCATCCATATCGTCGGTGATATCGACCTGACAACTCAAGCGACTGGTTTCGCGGGGATCCATGGCAAAATCCAGCATGTCTTTCTCGACCCCGTCCGCCGGGCCGACTATTTCCACCCAGGCATCATCGATATAGACATGGCATG
>JAJFIE010000510.1 GCA_021775275.1 Rhodospirillales bacterium
AGATGATCCGCGTCATCTCATCACCGTCAAGTTCGACGACGGGATTGGCAACCTTGATTTTCGACATAATCGGCACTCCTGCTGTCCATACCATAGCAACCCATGGCAGGGCTGAAACATAAGGCCCGGCTTCGTTCTACACAAGACTCAGGCGCTGCAAACCCTAGAGGTCGTCTGTTGCCTAAAGCCGGGTAGAATCCTCGACCGGCGCTGCATCCGATGTTGGCACCAGCGCTGAGAAAACCTCGTCGAGCGTCTCCGCCATGGTGAACAACTCACGATTTTCAGGGGCGCTGAAACCATTCTGAATGGTGGCGTCAACCAGACCAACAAGCGGTTTCCAGTATCCGGCCACGTCCCAGATCACAATGGGCTTATGATGAAGTTTCAACTGACGCCAGGTGATGATCTCGAAGGTTTCATCCAGCGTACCAAGACCACCGGGCAGGGAAATAAAGGCGTCTGACATTTCGAACATGCGTTGTTTACGGCTGTGCATGCTGTCGGTGACGATAAACTGATCACTTTCCGTCCGCCCGACCTCCAGACGCCTCAGGAACTCCGGGATGATGCCAACCACTTCGCCCCCCGCCTCGGCCGCCGCATCGGCAACGACGCCCATCAGACCGATGCTACCCGCACCAAATACCAACCGCATGCCACGCGATGCAATCCCATGGCCCAGGGCCCGCGCCGCCTCCACGTAACGCGAATCATTGCCAACACGAGAGCCACAAAACACACAAACAGATGCAACCGACGTCATTCCAAATCTTCCCACGATCATTTCCAGTGGCCCTGAGATGGCCTTGAAGTCCTTATAGGCGCTCGGTTAGCGGTTGTCCCGAACCTTTCTAGGCACCCGCAACCCTTCCTCCAACCCACCACGGTATTGCGGCTGTGGCGGGCCTCCTATATGACAGAAGCACAGGGATACAACGCATTCATTCGGATTGATGGGAGGACCGGGTCGACATGCCTTTTTTTAAAAACCCGCTATTCCTGGCCATTCTGGGCGGTATCGCCGTGGGCAGCGCCATCGCGCTCAATCTGGTGTTATGGACCGATGACCCCATTGAGCCGCGCCCGCTTCCCCCTGTCGAGGCAACATCCGACACTGCCGCTGATGGGACAGGCGGCGATGCCGGCGCAGAACCTGTCGAAGTGCAGGCGTCGCAACCTGAAACAACGCAAATCACCGACACACCGGATACATTGACGCCTGTGGTCAAAGAACAGGCATCCGAGACTCCGGCGCTGGAGGAACAGGAAGCTGAGGCTGGATCGGTCATTCAACCGGCCTTTGACGTGGTTCGTGTCACGCCGGATGGAAATGCTGTCATTGCCGGACGGGCTGCGCCGGGCCAGATCGTTGAAATACTCGATGGCGACAGGATTATTGGATCGGTCAAGGCGGATGATCGGGGTGAATGGGTGTTCGTGCCAGAGGATGCTTTACTACCGGGTAACCGTCAATTGTCACTCCGGGTTGTTGATGAGGCCACCGGAACCATTGAATCAGATCAGATCGTCATGGTGGTTGTGCCTGAACGGGACTCCGCGGATGAAGCAATCGCCATCGCCGCATCCAGGCAGGGTGACGAGCCATCCCAGGTCCTGCAAATGCCGGACAGCAGCCCTGCCGTTCTGGCCATCGATGCCATTGATTATGATGCAACCGGTGAATTCAGTTTGTCCGGACGCGCGGCGCCAAACGCACTGGTGAATATCTATCTCGACAACACCTATATTGGCACCGCTCAGGCGAGCCCGGAGGGCCGGTGGAGCCTGATACCCGAAACCCGGGTGAAACCCGGACAGTATACCCTGCGTGCCGATCAGGTTGACGCCAAAGGCGCCGTGCAGGAACGCATCAACATGCCGTTTGTGCGTGATGATGCAGAACCGGAGATTGCATCCGGCGAGTTCTATGTTGTTCAGCCAGGTAATTCGTTATGGCGGATTGCCCGCCGGGTGTACGGCGAAGGACTGTCCTATACGATCATTCACAAGGCGAACAAGGAACAGATCGGTGATCCCGATTTGATTTTCCCCGGCCAGATTTTCACTCTGCCGGAATAGGTGCGGGCGAAATAAGTGCGGGAGCCGCAGTTTCCGCAGCACTGTCCATGTCATCTTTAGATACATCACTGGATATGTCGCTGCCGCTGGCAGGAATGACATAATTTGCCAGCAATTGCAGGTAGGGTTTCGCTTCCAGCAGCATCCCCACCATGAGCGTCATCAGATTGACCGGTGTCAGGGCGTCCTTGGTCGTGCGTTTATCGCTCATGATCAGGCGCTGCTTGTCACCAAGATGAACCCGTTGCCCCATGGTCTGACTGCTGGCCTGAAGAATCTGCATGGCGCCGAGGCGACCTCTGCGGGATTCGGATGTATAGGGAAGGTAGCCCAATACGGCACGGATGTTTACCGTCGCCCCGCGCGTACCGGCCTCGGCACGAACGGCAAAGGGAAAGCCCAGATAAGTGAACTGAAAATCAATGGCGCCGGAGCCGCCACGATGCGCCAGCACACCGTGATGCTCAATAATGTCCTGCAATTTGTCAGGATTGACGTGTTGCTCCGACTTGGTTTTTTCACTCGACATGTGCTTCCCGCCTGTCTGAAATTCCGGGCAATTTTATAGCCTCACCGTATCACGGGGAAATCATTCTCTTCAAACACAAGCATACCCGGCCTTTCACTCTTTCACTGCGGCTTGTGTTATATCGGCGCGCAGGTATCATCCGGCGAAAGCGCATACTAAAACACAGGCTTATAAATCAGATGCTGAAATCCGTCCTCGTTCCCATCAATTCCGCTGGCTGGCCGTTCATTGGTATTTTTGCGGGCGTCAGCCTTCTGTTATGGTGGGCGGATACCTGGCTTGGCCTCATCGGCGTGGTGTTGACCCTGTGGTGCGTGTATTTCTTCCGCGACCCCGAACGGATTACGCCTACCCGTGAAGGGCTTGTCATTGCGCCCGCGGACGGGGTCGTGCAGCTCATTGACCGCGCACCGCCACCGCCGGAACTGGATATGGGGGATGCGCCCCGGAACCGGGTCTGTATTTTCATGAATGTGTTTAATGTTCATGTAAACCGTGCGCCCGTGGACGGCATTGTGCGGCGGATTGCCTATCGGCCCGGCCGGTTTTTTAATGCCTCCCTCGACAAGGCCAGCGAACACAATGAACGCGAGAGCTATCGTATGGAAACCGATGCGGGCGACGATATCGCCTTCGTGCAGATCGCCGGGCTGGTTGCCCGCAGGATCGTCTGCCAGGTTCAGGAAGGCCAGCCGCTGGAAGCCGGGCGGCGGTTTGGTCTCATTCGATT
>JAJFIE010000052.1 GCA_021775275.1 Rhodospirillales bacterium
CGTCGCATCGGTTTCGGCGCGACAATTGTTGTCGAAGACGAAGACGGCGCCACCCATGAATTTACCATCGTCGGCGAGGATGAAGCCGTCCCGGTCGATGGTCTGATCAGCTGGATCTCACCACTGGCGCGACAACTCTCGGGAAAAGAACCGGGAGACGAGGTTCGCTGGATCAGGCCCAGAGGCGACATTATGGTGGATGTCATTTCCATCCGTTACGGGAAAAGCTGGCAATAATTTTCTTCAGGTCAGGCTCATCCACGGCATCGACAGCTTCTTCCAACGTCATCCATTTCCGTTGCCGCATGGCCTTTTCCGGCCAGTCATCAAGGATGTGTGAGACTTTCATGGGGAAGACTTCGACACGTCTTGTGACATCAACGATCTCATCGATCTTGATGTAGTCATAGACGCCGATTGCTCGATTTCTCACCGCGCCTTTCAGACCGGCTTCCTCATAGGCTTCATTCGCGGCAGACTCACTTGGACTCATGTCGGGTTCCAGGTGACCTTTCGGCACGACCCAGCGCTGGGTCTGGAGCGAGGTAATCAGCATCACCTCGACCTGGCCATCCCTAAACCGGTAGGGCACCACGGCGGACTGGGGAATAATATCACGATCTTGCATGGACGCTTTCACACTTAACCCCCGGCTTCGCCGGAACACTCAACCGGCATTCCGAAGAATAAGTTTGATGCCCTCGACCGTCTGCTCACAGAGACGGAAAGGGGATGACAAGTTCTGTCGCAGTATCCTGAACAGCACATGAGCGCGCAAATAGAACCGTCTGTTAAATCGTTTGCGCAAAGCCAAAATCTCGTCCGGTCCAAGGGTGTCACTCGACACAACCGTCATCTCGCCGCTTTGGTCCATGTTCGCAAGCTCTGTAGATATCAGTCCATCTGCAACCATGTTCTGGCGCAAAGCGGTCCCGGCGCGAGGAATTGCCGTGTGCACGGAAAGATAATCCGGATCAAGATCGCAGACAAAATCCATGGTCGCCTCGATGTCTTTCGCACTCTCACCCGGAAGGCCGACAATTACGGTTGCCACCGTTTGCAGACCGGCTTCGCGGCAAACCGGAAACGCAGCCTTCATTTCGGAGGTAGTGAAATCTTTCTGGATGGATTCCAGCGAGTCAGCCTTGGCTGTTTCCACCCCCATGATCACCGTGTGGCAGCCCTTCGCCACCATCTTTTTGGCAAGCTCCAGGTCAATACAATCGGGCCGCGTGAAGCAGGTCCAGCCGAAGCGATCCGGGCCATCGGGAAGCAAATCGAGAAATTCCATGGCGCGCGGACGGTTGATGGCAAAAGTCTGGTCCCACAATGCCAGCTCGCGAATTCCCAGACTTTGCAAATGACGGATTTCATGGCCGATTTCGTCCAGGGGGCGACCGTGATAGTGGAGCGACGCCATAACACAAAATGAACACCTGTAGGGGCAACCGAAATCCGTCAGGACACTGGCGAACGGTCGGCTTCGGGCGAATGGAAAACGGTAAGGCAGGGCACGGAATAATTCGTGAGGTGGAAGGCCGAGGGAAAACGCCTTTCCCTGGCTGGCTGGTCCGGTAACGATCCCTTCATCAGTCCGGTAGACCAGATCGTCGAGATCGCCGGTTTCACCCTCTGCAAAGCGCGCCGGTGATATGGATGAAAAATCCATGGCCACGGCATCCAACAGGCCGGCATTGATCCATTCCCGGCCATGTTCACGGAGTACGTCACCGCTGCCAATCAGGCGGGCGTCCGGCACCCGCCCACGGAGAGTTTTCAGGAACTCAGCGTCTTCATCGACGCTTACCGCACCGACCAGGACAAAAATTACGTCGGGTCGGTCTTGTTCAATTTTTGAAATTGTCGACTGGACGTCCAGGTTCTGAACGATGGCGTCAATGGCCGAAGTGCGCCATCCACGCTTGTTAAAAACCGCGCCCGCATGCAACAAATCGATGGGTGGGAAGGTGTATCCGGTACGCGATACTTTGCTACAGTAATAGTCTCGAATATAAATATTCCGACCAGGCGGATTCAGGAGCAGTGCCGATCGTGAAGAGTTCATTGGATAAATCTCGGAACAAGCACGTTGCGCTGGTCTCACTGCAACAAGTGGAAAAACTGTTCGGCAATATAGTGTGTGCCTTCTTGCACATGCCAGCGAAATTCATTCCCGGCCCCCGGGATATGGATCCTGAGAACGTCCGGAAAATACTCGTCATCAAGTTTTTCGGTATTGGAAGCCTTGTCCTCGCAACGCCGTTTTTTCATGAAGCGCGAAAACTTTTTCCAAATGCAGAAATCCATTTACTGACACTGTCGAGCAATCGCCAGATCGTGAAAATGATACCCGATCTGGAGCACGTTCATCTGGTCGATCTGGGAGCAAATATATTTACCGCCGTGGCAGCCTATATGGCCTGTCTGTTCAACACCTTCAGACGACGCCATGACGTAGTTATTGACATGGAGTTCTATACTCGTGCGTCGGCTATTCTGTCTTTAGCCTCATTGGCGCCTGTGCGCATTGGATATCATTCCCGGGGAATTTATCGGGGCAGCCTGCAAAACAACCCGATACCATTTAACTCCTACTGGCATGTGTCACGAAATTTTCTCAGCCTGCTTGAGCCATATAACCACGAACAATCAGAGCAGAATCCATCTCTCCACATCGACGTCGCCGTTGAGTTGCTGGAGCCAGCCCGCAAGGTTCTGGACACCCTCGCGGATGACAGCTCCCGGTTTATCGTCGTGAATGTCAATGCCGGGGAACTGGCCTATGAAAGACGCTGGTTGCCGGAACGCTTCGCGGAACTAACCGCACGGTTGAGTAAACACTACGGCCTGACGTGCGTGTTCATCGGCTCACTCGACGAAAGGCCGTACACCCAGACCGTGATGGATGGCGTACTCGCCGGGGGTGGTCAGGCGCTGAATGTAGCGGGGGACCTTGATCTGGAATCCCTGGCCCAGGTCTTCCGGGAAAGCCTGTTTGTCATCAGCAACGATTCAGGACCACTTCACATTGCTGCTGCCGTCGGTGTTCCGGTGGTGGGGTTCTATGGGCCGGAAACGCCGGTCCTGTATGGCCCCGTCGGCGAGGGGAATCTTTCAATCTATCATCCGCTGAGTTGTTCGCCGTGCATAAACATCGAACAGGGCAAACGCTTCAAGTGCTGGCACGCAACACTTATTTGCCAGGAAAGAACCAGTACGGAGTATGCGTTTCAGGAAATTCAGGAACGATTCGGCGACATGCTGTCCATATCCTGATCGGCGAGCAAGTATCGCACAACCATGACAAAACCCGTCACCAGCATCACGATCACCAATGGATCGAACACCACTGTATAGCGTGAAAATGATGCGTTCCCCAAACTGATCAGGCCGTACCCCGATTGCATTGCCAGGGCCGAATAGGCCAAGACCCGATAAGCGCCATCCTGCCTCCATCCAAATCTGAAAATCAGGATCAAGCCGCCCAGCGAGACAATAAACGCGAGATATGCCATGAGCGGTTGAAACACGCCCAGTACGATACGCGGCCATTCGATCAGGCGGATACCGTCCGTTCCCGCCTGTTCGACCGAGTTTACCAGCGATGGCCCCCCGTACTGTCCCATATCGGTGTATCGCGCGATCAGGGCTTCATCCTGGGCGATGGCATCGAGGGAAAGTCCAAGGCAGCGGGGATAAAAGATCGCCAGAGGCACGCGGACCGGCAAGGTCGAATGCCAGTTTGCAACATAGTTGCTGGTAACAATTTTCATGAACCCGAAAGGATCGTTCCTGATAGCCGAAAGGGCTAACGAACCGGCGATTTCATTGGGGCGCGGATCAAGCTCAAATGCCACGTTTCCTGACCCGGGCAACCCCAGATGAGTACGAATGGCGGGCAGTATCTCGTAATAAATCGCGCCAACGGCTGTCAGTGAAGCCACGTGGGCCATTTCAAACGGCCATTTACGTGCATCGAAGGGCGGAAAATCTCTC
>JAJFIE010000511.1 GCA_021775275.1 Rhodospirillales bacterium
GGAGCATCCGTTTGCCGGCCAGAACGCCCGTGAGGTCGCCATGCGGCTGGCGGCGGAACAAAATCTGTTGTGTCTTCCCGGCTCCATGTTCGGTCCTGATCAGGAAAGCATGCTGCGCTTCGCCTTCGCCAACGTTGACGCCTCGGTGATGCCCGAAATCGCGACGCGGCTTTCCAGTTTATAGGCATCAATCCGGTGCGGGCATATTGCCCTGATGACGGTGCATGACTATCTGTCGGGCGATGCAGCAACCATCCAAAATGAGGAAATCAGTATGAGCGCCTATGTTATCGTTGATGCAAACCCTGTCGATGCCGAAAAACTGACCCGGTACAGTGCGGCAGCGGCGGAGACCCTGGCCCCGTTTGGCGGCAAGTTTCTCGCCAAGGGACCCATCGAATCCCTGCACGGCGAAACCCCGTTTCCAAACAAGGTGATTATCGAATTTCCCGACCGCGAAAGCGCCTTCGGCTGGTACAGCTCCGACGCCTATCAGGCGATTGTTGATCTGAGAAACCAGGGTATGACCAGCCAGTTTCACCTGACCGGCTAAAACACCGGCGACTGAGATCAGGTTGGTTGACCGAGACCTGCTGCTTTCAACACATCCAGATCAACGCCCCTGCCGGCGCAGCAATCCACCACCACGCCATCGATGACGACGGCGGGCACGGAACGGATACCCAGGTCCTGTGCCTTTTCAGGCACAGAGTCTGCATTCATGTCCAGTACGGTGATATTGCACGACGGACAGGCCAATTCCGTGACCTGCGCCACGACGTCGTTGCACAGGCAGCACCCGGCGGAAAAAATTTCGATTTCTCTCATGACAGATCCTCCAAAGATTTCAGATACGCCATAAGGATCGGGGATAGAGCCACTGGAAGGTCAAGGGAAAACCACGCCTTGACCTTCCAGTACATGGAATGCGTATGTGTGGTCGTTGAGTCGTAAAACCTAAGCGAGAGAAAACGTGGATCAATCCATCACCTTACGCCACCTCATTGTCGGCAGCGCTGCGGCGCTGCACACGTGGCGCAAACAGGCTCACGGTTTACCCATAGAAGCAGCGCAGGAAATCTAGGCTGCGCTCCAACCGCCATCGACCATGAGGTTGACGCCGGTCATGTAGGTGGATTCGTCACTGGCCAGAAACACCGCCGCCGAGGCTACATCGTCAGGCTCGCCCAACCGCATCATGGGCGTGCGTGAGCGCGAGTAGGCCAGCGCGTCTTCGGTCATGGCGGCGCCGGGTTTTCCGGTGACGATCTTGCCCGGCGCCACGGCGTTGCAGACGATGTTGTCCCTGGCATAGTCGGCGGCGATCTGGCGGGTCATGTAGACGATCCCGGCCTTGCTCACACCATAGGCGAAATCCGACGGCGCGGCGATCATGCCGTGCTGGGACGATATATTGACGATGCGCCCGCGGGTCTCAAACCGGATGTCTTGCTCCAGCATTTGCCGGATGGCGCGCCGGGCGCAGAAATAAGCCCCCTTCAGGTTCACATCCATGACAGCGTCCCACTGGTCTTCGGGCGTTTCGTGGCAGCGCAGCGAGTTGTAGGTGGCGGCATTGTTGACCAGACTGTCGAGCCTGCCATGACGCGCCACACAGTCGCCGACCATGGCGTCGACGCTGTCCCACTCAGAGATATCGGTGTGGCGAAATAAAGCCTCGCCTCCCGCCGCCGTAATCAGGTCCGCCGTGGGTTCACCGCCTTCTTTGGGCTCTTCGGTGATATCGGCGATCATCACGCTTGCCCCTTCGGCGGCGAACCGCCGGGCGATGGCGCGGCCTATGCCCGAAGATGCGCCGGTGACAATGGCGTGCTTGTTGTCGAGACGGCGGAGCGGCTGCATGGCGTTATTCCGCATAGGGGTGATTGGCGATCCAGTGCCGGGCGATGTCATTGCGCCGGGCGACCCAGACCTTGTCATGGGCCATGACATAGTCGAGGAATTTGGTCAGCCCACCGATCCGCGCCGGTTTGCCGATCAGGCGGCAATGCATGCCGACACTCATCATGCCCGCCTGTCCCGCCGCGCCTTCTGCGTAGAGCGCATCGAAGGCGTCCCGCAGGAACATGAAATAATCGTCGGCATGATCAAACCCCTGATTGCGGGCGCAACGGCTGTCATTGGTATCCAGCCCATAGGGCACGATCAGATGCGCGGGCCGTGAGTCAGTTGCAAAATCCGTGGTCCAGTACGGCAGGTCATCGTTATAGGCATCGCTGTCATAGAGAAACCCGCCCTCCTCCACCGCCAGACGGCGGGTGTTGATGGAGGGCCTGCCGGTGTACCAGCCGACCGGTCTTTCGCCCGTGACCTGTTCGATGGTTTTCACGCAAAGCGCTATGTGTTCGCGCTCCACATCTTCGGAAACATCCGCATAATTGATCCAGCGCCAGCCATGGCTCTGCACATCAGCCAGACCATCACTGACGGTTTGGGCAATCGCCTCGCAGGCTTCAGGATTGAGTTCAAGGGCGCGACCGACCACATTGAATGTAAAGGGTAGTTCACGATTTTTGAAATGCCGCAGGATGCGCCAGAAGCCAACCCGGGAGCCGTATTCATAAAGTGATTCGATATTCAGAAAGCGCTGATCCTCAAGGTAGGGCGCCTGCGCCAGATCCGATAAGGCGGCCTCCGCATGATCATCGCCTTCCATCAGGCTGAATTCCGCCCCTTCCTCGAAATTCATGACAAAGTTGATGGCGATATTGGCGTCGCCCGGCCACTTGGGGTCAGGGCGGTTGTCGGCATAACCGGCGAAATCACGGGTTGGCTCCCGGGTCTGATGATCCATGGTCAGTCGCCCCCCTGATAGGCGGCAAAGATACCGTCCAGTTCGGCGAAACCGGCGGCGTCCTTCGCGAAAGTGAAAGAGCCATCATCGAGAATTTCCCGGCATGCCGACATGAGCGCGCCGAACGCCAGCCGTGAAAAGGCCGAGCCGATACTGATGCGTTTCACACCGGCTTGCGCCAGTTCCGGCACGCCGAACGTCGGCCCCGGCATGCCCATGACCACATTGACCGGGCGCGAGACAGAGGCGCAGACAGTTCGGATATCGTCCAGCGTTCCAAGCCCCGGCGCGTAGAGCACATCGGCGCCCGCCGCCTCGAAGGCCTGTAGACGCCTGATGGTATCGTCCAGATCGGGGCGACCGTGGAGGAAATTCTCCGCCCGCGCGGTGAGCACAAAATCGTCCGGCAACGACCGGGCCGCTTCCACGGCGGCGGCGATCCGTTCCACCGTGTGAGAAAATTCGAAAATCGGATTGTCTGCATGGCCGGTATGATCTTCGATGGAGCACCCGGCCAGTCCGGTTTCCGCCGCCAGCCGGATGGTCTCGGCCACGGTTTCAGGGTCGTCGCCGAAGCCCTTCTCCAGATCGGCCGAGACCGGCAAAGCTGTCGCGCCGACCAGCTCGCGGCAGTGCGCCAGAACGGCATCCCGGCCCAGCAGGCCTTCCGGCACGCCGGAGGAAAACGCCAGTCCTGCACTGGTGGTCGCCAGCGCTTCGAAGCCCATGGACGCCAGAACCCGCGCGGTGCCAATATCCC
>JAJFIE010000512.1 GCA_021775275.1 Rhodospirillales bacterium
GGTTTGGTTCGGAAGATAATAATGATCGACGTTCGCGCAGGTCCATGGCGTCTCTCTTGTCCAGATGTGGCCGAGTCTAAAATTCAGACGACAATGCCGACACCATTTTCTTTTTTCGGGTCGGAAATTGGTTCAACAAAGCTGTCGGGGGAAGCCTGAAAGACCATGCCACCCCGCATGCCGACCGTATCGTTGGCGTCTACAAACAGTTTCATGAGGTCCGCGCGGACACGGTCAGGAAGCGTCGATGCCGTGCGGACAATCATGTCGAGACGCCTTTCCTCTGTTTCGGCAATACCATCGAGTTGGAAGCGGCCAATATTAGTCAAGGTAATATCCACAAGAAACCGCGTTCCGCTCTGGTCTGACTCATCGTCATTCTCGCCGTGTTGACGGGTAAACAGGCGAATTTGCTCAACGGTGTGTCCATTCAGGAAGGGAATCATCGTTCCGCGCCATTCAGTGGCCCGGCGCGCGCCGCCGCCTTCATCTGTCTCGGCAAGAAGTCTGAAATCATTACCGAGGCGACGCATGACGTCAGGCCGCATACGTTCCAGAAGGCGGGTTGCATTGTCACCGAGCCACCCTCTGATATCGCCGCCACGAAGGGCATTGAGAAAAAAAAGTGTGGTCGCAGCAAGTTTGATATCGGCCTTGGGGAGCACAACGGAATTCAATTGCTGTGCAAGTGATGGATCAGTCGCCTGTATGGCGCTCAGGCCCTCATCCAGACTGGGCCAGGTCCCTGCACGTATCATTCCGGTGCGCTGGAGAGCGGGCGATAGCTGTCTGGCTGGATCAGCCGGTTCGGGCAATGTGTCAATCTTGAAGGTGATATCCGTGCCGACGGGCAGAGTCTGTGATGTCCCCACGGCGAAGGAGCCATGGGGAATTTGAACAACGGGCTGGCCCGACAGGGTGTGCGCGCTGACCTGACCACCGATCACTGTGCCGGCGGCAAAGGGCGCCGCTGGATTTGCGCCCGAAACCGGTGCCGGATTTGTGGTTACGCTTGCACCACCACCTGCAACGGCAGCAGGTGCAATGCTTTGGATAGTGATCGAAAACCGGCTTCCGATCGGAAATATCCGCACCTCGTTACCACCTGTTCCACCTGTGCCTTTCAGCGTACCCGCATCACCGGCTGTCAGTGATACGGCGCCTTGGCCCAGTGAGCTTGGTGGCGGTGTCCCGTGTGGGGTCTGTCCGCCCTTTGTTGGTGTTACACCCGGGATTGAAACCGCCGGTTGCTGTGGGCCGCCGAGTATGGTTGTCGTGGGCGACTGTGCTCCGGTTGTGGCGCCCGCGCCCGCCTGATTGACCCAAACTGGCGTTGTGAGAGGCGTTGAAATGGATGTCAGGGTTGTCGCATTCACGGTGGAGCCGACCAACAGACTGACGTTTGCCGTCGGGACCGAGAGAGTGGTTGCCGGGCCGGTGGCCACTGTGGATGTGGGTGAACCTGGAAGGCCTGGTCCTGACTGGGTGGTCTGTATTCCTGGTGTGACGGGCTTCCCGGCGATTTCAACGAGGTTTAGTACAAGTGCGCCCTTGCCCGGGTTTTGCCCGACGTGCAAAAGAATAGATTGCTGGTTCTTTAGCGGAAAACGGGTTTCCACGGTGAAGGTTCCCAGCGGGGTTTCGATACCGGCGGTGCCTTGCGCCAATGCAGAGATGACCAATGCTGAAACGGGTGTTCCGACGGCGAGCGCCGTCAATGCGGGCGGCGGATTGCTGACCGTTAATACAGGCAGGGATGTCGCCGGTGTTGCGGCAGGCAGGGTTGGAGGTGGTGGCGGCGGTTGAACTGTACTCATAGGCCACTTCCTGAATGTTCAAAACACCCGTTGTCCGGGTCGGAGAGTCGGTCAGGTCAGTTTGTTCGCGATACTTTCAACGTCCACCGCAGCTTCCGAACTGGGATACCGTATCAGCAATGACGTCTGGTTTCGAATGGCTTCGCGAACCTTGTTATCGCGGCGAATAATACCAAGTAAATTCGGTGAGAAATGCAGAAATCCCTGACAGGCTTTCGAGAGCGTATTAAAAGTTCTCTCACCTTCCTTGTTGGAGTTTACCATATTGGCGACCACCTGAATGTTGGTCTCCGGTCGCTCAATGTGAGTGACCTTGATAAAAGCATAGGCATCTGTAAGCGCGGTCGGCTCGTCCGTTACCACCACAATACAAGTGGCGGCATAGGTCGCCATCTGACGGACTGTCCGGTCAATCCCGGCTCCCAGATCCAGCAGGACATGGTCATAGGTTGTCGCCAGTTGCGCCAGATCGTCCGCGAGCAGACGTTGTCGGCTGGGGGGCAGATTGGCCAGTGAGCCGGACCCTGAACGACCGGCAATCACATCAAACCCGCCGTCATCATAGCGGGTAATAACCTGGCCCATGGTCAGTTTGCCGGAAATGACGCTGCCGAGATCGGATTTTGGCGTCAATCCAAGTTGAATATCCAGATTGGCCAATCCAAGATCGCCATCGAATAGCAGAACCTTACGCCCGCTGCGCGCCAAGGCATGGGACAAGGTAATGGCGAACCAGGTTTTGCCGACACCGCCTTTCCCTGAGGCTATGGCGATCATATTTCCCCCTTTCGAAAGGGAGGCGGGTGAGGGGGGTAGGGGAGCTTGCGGCGTCACTCTGGGGGCCTCAAATCTGTCCGACGGTTTTTATTTTGGCTTTCGGATGCACTTCGTTCTGAGACATCACAATGGTCATCGCACGGAACCGCTCAACGATCGAGCGCACGTAGGGACGGATTGCCGGGCTGGTCAGCAGAACAGGTGACTCTCCCATCATGGCCTGCCTCTCGAACGTGGTGCGGAGCGCGTTGATGAAATCCTGCAAGGCGCTGGGAGCGAGTGAGAGCTGCCGTTCTTCGCCCTGACCGACGAGGGATTCGGCGAACACCTGTTCCCATTGAGGCGTCAGAGTGACGAGTGGTATGAAGC
>JAJFIE010000513.1 GCA_021775275.1 Rhodospirillales bacterium
GAAGGCCGTCTGGTGTTGGCGGAAGGCGCACCGTCCGCCGCGGCAGAACTTGGTTTTCCCGTGGTAATCAAGGCAGTTAGCAGTGATCTCACCCACAAGACAGACGTGGGCGGCGTGGCGCTGCACCTTCACGACAGCCCGGCGGTGGCGGAAGCCGTGGCCGACATGGCGCACCTTTCCAGGCAGTTTCTGGTGGAACGTATGATGGGTGGCGCTATTGCCGAACTGATCATCGGTGTTGATCGTGATCCACAGTTCGGACCGGTTCTGGTGGTTGGCGCGGGTGGCGTGTTCGTAGAACTGCTGCGCGACAGCCAGACCCTGTTATTGCCGCTTTCTCGTGACCAGGCCGCCGATGCCATTGGTTCCCTGCGCATTGCCAGCCTGTTGCGAGGATATCGTGGCGGCCCGTCCGGTGATTTCAATGCTGCCGTAGATGCCGTCATGGCTGTCGCAGACTATGCGGGCGCCAATCGTGATAGCTTGCGCGAACTGGACGTCAATCCGTTGCTGGTGTTCGAGAAAGGCGCTGTCGCCGTTGACGCTCTCATCAGAACAACTTAAAGTCGTTTATATTTTAATTAACCCCTAAAGGTTGCATTATGTCTGATGATCTAAAAGTCACTCGAAACGGTCAGGTACTGGAAGTAGTTCTGGAACGTGGCAAGGCCAATGCCATTGATGCCGCCACATCGGTTGCCATGGGCGAAGTCTTCGCGGGGTTTCGTGATGATCCGGACTTGCGTGTGGCGATCCTGACGGGTGGCGGCGAGAAATTCTTTTCCGGTGGCTGGGATTTGAAGGCGGCGGCGGATGGCGAGTCCTATGACGCCGATTATGGAGTCGGCGGTTTTGGCGGCATCAGCGAAATGCATGATCTGAACAAACCGGTGATCGCCGCCGTCAACGGGTACGCCTGTGGTGGCGGGTTCGAGCTGGCGCTGGCAGCCGACCTGATGGTTGCGGCGGATCATGCCCAGGTATGGATGCCGGAAATTTTCGCCGGTGTCATGGGTGATTCCGGGTGCTTCCGCCTGACCCGGCGCATTCCTCGGGCCATCGCCATGGAAATGCTGCTGACCGGGCGGCGCATGGGCGCTGAAGAGGGCTATCAGTGGGGTTTGTTCAATGCTGTTGTCCCATTGGGTCAGTTGATGGACAAGGCGCGTGAATATGCTGACATGATGATCGCCGCCGCACCGCTCTCGCTGGCGGCCACCAAGGAAACCGTGCGTATGGCGGAAACCATGACCATGGAAGACTGCTATGCCACCATGAAGTCTCAGGGCTTTCCCATGTTCGAGAAAATGCTGACCTCTGAAGATGCGCAGGAAGGCCCGCGCGCCTTTGCGGAAAAGCGTGATCCTGTGTGGAAGGGTCGTTAATCCGGCGTTCCTGTTGCTGCTTGTAGCAGGCAAAGTTAATCTTGCTCCATGGAATGTCTTGATCTTACTACAGAACGCCTTTTGTTACGGCCTTTAAGCCTGTCAGATCGTGATCTGTCCGGAGAACTTCGGACCAACCCAGAGGTTGTCAAATACCTTGGGGAACCGATGACTCCCGATGGGGTTGAGCAATATATGCCGGTCTGGATCAGACGCGGTGGACCGAACGGCTGCATCGGTGTCTGGCGTGCCTCTATCAAAGTAACCGGCGAGAAAATTGGCACTGGAGCCTTATTACCGTTACCGATTGAGGAAGAAGACACCAATTGGGACACGATCATCGAAAACGAAATGCCGGACGGTGATACAGAGGTTGGCTATATTCTCAAACAATCCGCCTGGGGCAAAGGTTATGCCACGGAAATCTGTCGATGCCTGTTGAGATTTGCTTTCGAAGAATCACCCCTCAATGAGGTCGTCGCCACCTTCGATATCGAAAACCGGAAATCCCGACGGGTTCTTGAAAAATGCGGCTTTACCGATAAGGGGATGCGCCGGGCCTACGCTCATGAGGCGCCGGATTTTCGTATCAGCTGCGATCAGTGGATCGCAAATGGCCAGGCAGGATAGATTTAACCGACAATACGTTCCGGCGGGAATGATACCGTCACAGCCGTTCCGGCGCCTATGGCGCTGACAATTTCTAACGTGCCGTCTTGCATTTCGATCATGGACCTGCTGAGTGGCAGGCCCAGTCCTGTTCCTTCGTATTTACGCGCCAGGGAACTGTCCACCTGACCAAAGGTCGCAAGGGCAAGTTTTACCCCGTCGGCATCCATGCCGATACCGTCATCGCGCACAGTAAGTTCAAGAGAGCCATCGGCAACTATCGTGGTTTTCAGGCTGACATTCCCCCCCTTTGGCGTGAATTTGTTGGCGTTTGACAGCAGATTGACCAGAACCTGTTTGGTTCGACGCGCGTCCACCAGGATTTGCAGGGATGGATTTTCAATATCCGTGGTCAGGGTGATCTGGTTGTTGGCGACCCGTTCCTCGACCAGAGTCATAGCCGATGAAATGATATTGGACAATTCAACCTGTTCTTCGATCAATTCAAACTGCCCGGTCTCAATACGCGATATATCCAGGATATCATTGATGACCCCCAGCAGGCGCGCGCCGGAGTTATGGATACTTGTGGCGTATTCTCCATATTTTTCATGACCGACAGGTCCGAAAATTTCGGTTGTGATGGTTTCGGAAAATCCGAGGATGGCGTTCAGGGGGGTGCGCAATTCATGGCTCATGGCGGCCAGGAATTCCGATTTTGCAAAATCGGCAATTTCCGCTGCATCCCTGGCGGCCCGAAGATGGACAGCCTGTTCTTCAAGGTTATTGATCAGCTCAAACAACTTCGCCGCTGCCCGGTTATGGGCTGATATATCATTGCCCGACACGACCACGGCATCGGGATGCACTTCCCGCGCCCGGTGGAAGCGGAGATCCACATCGTGGTTTTTGCCATCAGGGCTTGCCAGTTTAATGCGCAGCGTTTCAGTCTCGTCGCGCATGGCTTCGACGAAGTTCCCGAAGCCAGCGGCATAGATGGGTGAAATGAAATCAACGAAAGGCTTGCCAATCAGGTCATCGGCAGATGTACCACCCAGCAAGGCTATCCCCGCACTATTGATTCCCTGGATAATTTCTCCATGGCAGATGCAGTACAGATCCCGGGAAAATTCAAAATACGACATGAGGTTTGAGCCGATAAAGCGCGGTCCCGCAATACGTCGGTCACGTACGCTTCCGTCAGCGACAGTCGTCGGCTCAAGCAAAATAATTATCCCCACTCGACGGATATCCGGTCATCAGATGATGATCACCGGAATTC
>JAJFIE010000514.1 GCA_021775275.1 Rhodospirillales bacterium
TTTACTGGCCGAGTTGCGCGAACGCGCCAAGCTGGCGGCGACGGATGACTTCCTGCGCCATGCGGCGTTTGTCATGGAGCGGTTGCAGTCTCTTGCAGTAGACATGAACCGTCTGCTGGAAACCGAAGTCACTGATGAAGACTGGCGTCGGTATAACCGGGGTGAGCGCGGTGTCTTTGTACGAAAAATTCTTGGGTTCAGGGAAAAAGCAAAGCTGGCCGTTATCCGCGATCATTTCCAGGAGGATGGCGATTTCCGCGACTATGTGAACCGGTATCTGAAACAGTTCCATTCTCTGGTGGAAGAAGCCAAAAAGCGGGATTCCGAAAACGTCATGAACACGACGCTGTTGTCGTCGGACATGGGCAAGTTGTTCATGTTATTGAACAGGGCCTTGGGCAAGGATGCCGGATAACAGCGTCGTTTATGTAACGATGCTCAACTTGTCCCAATCGGCGACCCTGTCAATGACGATATCCGGGATGGTGTCCAGGGTTCCCAACAGCGGCGCATACCACAGCTTTCTGCCGGCCACATCGAACGGCCCGGTGGTTTTTCCGTCCATGATACTGGCTTGAAAACCTGATGTGGCGGGGTCAATGCCCAGAAGCTCTGGAATATCAATGGCGCCGTGTCGACCAGCCGTCATTAAATAGGGGAGCGCTATCACGTAACGCGATGACACGTTGGCCCGCCACTGGTCGATGCCCGGCTTGTCCGCCAGAAACAACATGGCGGACTGCGCGACGAGATTGCTGTTTTTGATGTCACGGACTACCTGCTCCGCATAATGGCGACCACCCTGGTGGCGCGGTGTTCCGTGGCATAAGACCAGCGCTGCGGTGTTATCCGGGTTCAGTCCGTGATTCGATGTGATGGATGATATGAGGTCCCGGCTGCAATCGCGGACGGCACGGTGGGCGCCAACGGCACGGCACAAATGTACTCGCTTGCGCCCGGCCCTGGTGATGACTTCGGTGAGCGGTCCGTTCAGAGCCAAAATTTCCGGGATCATGACCTCGATGGAGTAGCCTTCCGCGACCATGAATGGCACCACGTATATCTCGCGGTACAAAGACGTGGCGATAAGGTCTCGGGGATGTGGTGTATCGCGCAGGAACGCCGCCTGAACATCGGCGAAGATGCCCTGTTGGCGGAGCGCATCCGCCTGTCGGTGCACAAATACCGCGCCTTCGGGTGTGGTTTCAGAACCATGGGCCAAAAGTAGAACGAGGGAATTTTGCCAGTGTTCGGGGCGCGCGATTGATGTATCCACGGACTTAATTAACCGTGGGCCTTATGGGCCTCGATGCTTGACGGAGTGAACCAGTCAATGATGTCGGCTAGTTGGACCACACCCCCGATAACCAGTAACGTAGCGCCGCTGAGACCGGCTGTCTGAATTTCCTCGGGCAGCGCTGTCAGGGTTGTGCGGATCACTTTCTGTTCTGGACGGGTGCCCATGTTGATGGCGGCGGCGGGCGTATCTGCACTCAGCCCGGCCTCGATCAGACGGTTTGCGATAATGCGCGCATTGGTGACGCCCATATAGACGACCAGCGTGGTATCCGGGTCGGCAAGGCTGGCCCAGTTAAGTTCCGGTTCTTCACCGTTTTGGGTATGGCCGGTCACGAACCGAACACCATGGGCGTAGTCGCGGTGGGTCAGGGGGATGCCTGCATAGGCGGCGCATCCGGCGGATGAGGTAATGCCCGGCACGACTTCAAACGGAATTTGATTTTCCGCCAGATGAACCGCTTCCTCACCACCGCGGCCAAAGACAAAAGGATCACCGCCTTTGAGGCGAACCACTGAACGACCGGCCCTGGCCAAAGTGACCAGCAGGTCGTTGGTTTCATGCTGTGGCATGTGATGGTCGCGGGCGGTTTTGCCGGCGAAGATCTGTTTGGTGCCAACAGGAACCAGATCGCGAATAGGCTCCGACACCAATCTGTCATAGACAACGACGTCCGCTTGCTGGATCAGTCGCAGCGCCTTGACGGTTAACAGGTCGGGGTCTCCCGGGCCTGCGCCGACCAGATATACCGGTTTCATCGAATCTGTCATTGCCAAATCCCTGAAGATCATTTGTCGTGCTCTGGTCCGCACCATATACCGGAGGCGGAGCAACAGGGAGTATTTAGTTGCATGCGATGATTGGCGCTATTCCGCTGCCGTCCCGCCCCGACGTCTGAGCGACATGACCGGTTCGCGTTTATCCGCTGTGGTCTGGTAAACCAGGGAAATTTCTTTCATGGCAATTTCCCATTCCGGCAGGTCATCCGTGCCGGCTACTTCAATGGCATTTACCCCGCAGCGGTGCAGAAACAGATATTGATCGCGGATCACATGACCAGTGGCGCGAATTTCTCCGGTATAGCCATATCGTTCCCTGAGCGCACGGGCCGCCGAGAACCCCCGGCCATCGCTGAATGTGGGAAACGCCACAGCGACAACGGCCAGATACTTGAGGTCATCGGCGATCAGGTCGGGCGATTGATCGCTGTCCAGACGGACGCCGACCAACCCGTTGTGGGAGATCAGGTTGGCGCGGTCCGCCCGCCAGCGTGCGACGGAAACCAGGACCGCACGGCCATCGGGCAGGCTGGGGTCGTCATCCGCTGTGGTCACGTACGGATCATTTACCAGTTGGCCATCTTTAATCAGCGCCATAAAGGGCCTCCTTGAAGGGGGCGATACCGGCCCGCCGGTACGTTTCGATAAAGCGTTCGCCATCCTGTTTGATGCTCAGATAAGTATCGACAACGGTCTCTACCGCATCGACGACAGCGTCGCTGGAAAATGCCGGG
>JAJFIE010000515.1 GCA_021775275.1 Rhodospirillales bacterium
TGGAAATTATCCGGTGTTGTCCACGATTGCGCCGAAGATGCAAAATGCAAGGAACGGCTTTACCGGCCAACCAACCTGAACGCCATTATTGAGATGCATAAAACGGGGCAAGGAAGTTTTCCCGTTGTCGATTGGGAGGGACAGCCAATTCAACCCGGTGATGTTCCGTGGCCTTGAAGTATCTCGGATACATCGATCTCTGATGCGGGCCGCTGGCAGTTAGATGAGGGAACGGGAAATCATATTGCGGCTACCGGAGGAGATAAATCGATGTCCATCATGGGAACAGCATCTATCGCGACCACAGTTTTTGCGTACTTCAGCCCTACGAAATCGCCATACTATGCAGTGATTGCCTTCGGAACCGGTGCTTTGGTCTCGACCCGGCAGGTGGTTGACGTTAACTGGGCGATTACCTTCTGGCCTGTTGTCTTCGTGCTGGCGGCATCGACGATCCTTTCTTTCCTTAGCCGTCCTGCGTTCACGTCCACGGAGTATAACAACCAGCTTAAGTTTGCGCGCAGTTTCGGGATGTCCAGTGCGGTGCTATGCGTCGTATGGGTTTCGATCACCGTGGAGCCCTACGAAATTGAGGCGCAACCGGAGAATATGGTGAACGCCTGGTACTACTGGGTTGTCTATGCCATGGCGCTCGGGCAGATGATTATCTTCCTCGCCTATATCTTTATCTTTCATAACTACGATGCCCGCCAGAAAGGTAAAAATTTCATCCAGCTGTCGCTCGTTATCTCAACTCTTCTGATTGGCGCGTCCTATGCCGCGTCTACTTTTGAGGAATCACGGGCGCACGACTACGCGGGGTTAATTGCGCTTGCCGCACTGTGGGCCATGTGCGCCGTGAATTTGGGCATTTATCTGCTGCGCAATTTCAAGCTGGCACCGCCCGCGGACGCACTGGAAATAGGCGAGCCGTCCGATGCAGACATCGATCCCGGCGAAAAATAACAAGAGGGGCCGCGAGCCATTTACTCAAACGGCGCCAAACTGCCCGGACACCGAAATACCGCTGCCACTCTTGAGCTTTTCAATAGACCAGCGGATTAATGAGCGCGGGCGAAGTCCCGCATGGTATCGATTTCCAACTGCGTTTCGTTAAGCTGGTTTTTGATAATGTCGCCAATGCTGATCAATCCCTTCAGGTTGCCATCGTCAACCACGGGAAGGTGACGCACATGCTTCAGGGTCATGCGGCGCATGACGTCACTGACGTTATCATCCATTTTGCAGGTATAGGCCCGTGACATGACTTCCTCGGCATCCTTGTCGAGGACCGCAGCGCCGTGCACGGCCATGTTGTGAAGAACATCGCGCTCGGTGACAATGCCGAGAAGATCGCCGGTTGGCCCGCAGACCATGATGGCCCCGATCTTCTTTTCCATGAACATGTGGACGGCTTTCTCCACGCTTTCGTGGGGCTTCATGGTAATTGCAAATCCACTCTTCCTCCGCAGGGTTTCAGATACATGCATCGTTTATCTCCTTAACGTCTGGTCCGATCAGGCATAGCGAAGCGGACCCGGAAATCAAACCAGAACTGCGTCAGCAGCCTGTTTCTACGGCGTCACTGGCTGATGGTCGCGTGTTGGGCGTCGGCCATGAGCCGCATGAAGTCTTCCTTTTTGAGGCGAAGCAGGGTTTCGTGGTCACCGGCTTCGAGATACACGCCGTCCGGTTTGCACAGGGCGTCGTCCCAAATTGCCTTGATTCCATAGGCGTCCCCAACCGGCGGGATGGCGCCCACGTCGCAATCGCTGAACACTTCGGCAATGTCTTCTTCGCTGGCGAGTTCATAGTCCTGGCGCAAGTAATCAGAGAGCCGATCCAGGGCTAATCTGCGGTTAGCGGGAAGCGCCGCCAGAAGGTATTCTTCACCGTCGGACAGCAGAACGGCTTTGACCACATGGTCGCTGGCAACATCCGTCGCGGACGCTGATTGAAGCGCCGTGTCGGTGTGATCATGGGCGCATTCTGAATAATCGATTTCGTGGCTGGCGAGATATTGTTTGAGAGTAATCGCGATACCCATTTTTTCCTCCTCCAATCGAATGTCGATCAGGTTCACCCGGAACACCGAGGAAATCCCGGATATATCCAGGAGGCCCCACAGGTTCCCAAGGATTCGTCAAGGAACCGGTGGGTCGTTTATTATAACATACTTTGGACAGGATTTCGTCTTTATACGTTTATTTATATGGCAACGGACGTGTAGTCCGGGTAGTCGGTGCTGAACATGTGCGACCTGACGTGTGCGAGCAAATCGTCCGAACGTGGCTGGGTTGCGAGGTCATGCTGGTAGGCCACTTCCGCAACCGCTACGGCGATGATGGTCGAGACTTCGCGGATGCGGTCAAGCGCCGGATAAATCCGGTCCACCGCCAGATCACCCTCCGTGACCTGTTCGCTGAGGGCCTTGGCAGCAGCAAAGAACATGGCGTCGGTTACCCGCCCGGCCCCGGACGCCATAATCCCCAGCCCCACGCCAGGGAAGATGTAGGCGTTGTTGCCCTGGCCCGGACAATAGGTGCGCCCGTGCATGGTGACGTCGGGGAAGGGACTGCCACTGGAAAAAATGGCGCTGCCCTGGGTATATTTATAGGCCTCTTCGGCGGTGCATTCGGCGGCGGTGGTAGGATTCGAGAGCGCCATGATCAGCGGGCGCGTGGCGTCGCCTGCATTGATGTCAGCCATGGTGCACAGAATGTCCGGGGTGAAACTGCCGCCTTGCCCTGAAACGCCGATAAGAACGGTGGGCTTCATCCGCGCCACGGCGGTGTGCAGGTCAGCGATGGGTTCGAGATCATGGGCATAGGGCCGTTTGAAATCATCCAACTCGTTGATCCGGTTTTTAACCAGCAGGCCTTTGGAGTCCAGCAGGAAGCAACGACCGCGCGCGTCGTTTTCCGCCATGCCATCGGCAACCAGGGCGGAAACAATGAGATCAGCGATCCCGACACCGGCGCTGCCGGCACCGGAAATCATGAACCTCTGCGCAGACAGGTCTTCGCCTTTCAGGGCCATGGCCGACCAGATGCCCGACAGGGTCACCGCTGCGGTGCCCTG
>JAJFIE010000516.1 GCA_021775275.1 Rhodospirillales bacterium
CCACAATGCCATGTTGCGTAGCGTCATCGGTCTCCAGTGTTACCAAAACCCCGATCCGCGAAGTAGCGTCATCTAATGCTGATTTCAGGTCGCTGCGAAGTGATGCAATGACATCACCATTCGCTCGAATGGTCAACGGGCGACCGGGTGTTCCAGCAGCTACGTGATGTAACCGGCGCAGGGCTTCATAAGCTGTAGTTTCCGGTCGATCTATCAAAATATTGGACAGGCTTGTGGCGCGCCGTCGGCGGGTCAGTTCCACGAGGCCAAGCCGGGTAAAGCCTACCACCTCTACCGGCACGGGATCATCCGATGATGCGGAAACCAGTCGTTCCAGCAATGCCCGCCCGGCCTCTTTATCCCGGTTGCGGATGAAATCCACGACAATATTGCCCGACAGATTACGAAGCCGGAGTGCATGGACCAGTGCGTCCGCCGCTTCTTCGTTGGTCCGGCGGATAAGGTCGCTCCCCTTTCTGCCGTTGCCACTGCTGGCGCTATCTGTATCCACATCGACCGTTATACAGGCAGGCGTTTCATGGATATGAAGACATCCACCTGAGGGCAATGGCACACGGGGACTGATGGCCGCATCAATTTGCGCCTCAACGCCCTCCACCTCAAAAAGCCCTTCGGCGCCCTGATACTGCTCCAGGTGGTCGAGAAGCCCGGGTTCTGATCGTTCCAGATAGTTCTTTACGCCGAGGAAAGCATCGATGCCCTCCACCACGATACGCTGTGTCTGCGTGACATCGATCCCCTGCAAAACCTGCAACACCGGGTCGGGCGCAGCGATCAAACAATGGGGCGGTTTGATCTGGGTGGACAATCCACGCGCATCCAGCCATGTGTTACGCAAAGCTGACAGATCCGAGATAGCCCGGGACACCCCATCTGCACCTGACAGCAGGGCTGCCGTGCGGACAATCGCACCGTCACCGGGCTCTACTTCTGCCGCTACAGCATCGGCCATCCGGTCTGCCAGATCAGGATCGTTTCCCTTTCGCGAGACATTGATACCCGGTTGGCCGGGGGTGTAGACAGCATAGCGGTCCGGCAGCGACACGCGAGTGGTCAGACGCGCACCTTTTTCAACCATGGCTTCGTGACGAACCTGAACAATTACCGCCTCACCTTCCTGAACCGGGGATCGGGTCGCTTTCTCGGGAAATGGCAGAAACCCATCCCGCCGGTCGCCAATGTCCAGAAATGCTCCCCGGATAGAAGGCACCACCGCCTTGACCCGCCCCAGGATGACATCGCCTGCCTGTATACCGCTATCAGGACGGTAAATCCGGATATCGATTAGCCTTAAGTTGCCCAGCGATGCAATGCGGTGTTCCGGAGTCACTGCGTCAATCAGGATCGTATCGATCATCGTACGTCACATGCACCCGGGTCAGTGGGGTAGCCCGCCCCATTCAGCATCTGCGCCACTTCATACAAAGGCAACCCCACCACATTGCTGTAGGAACCATTGATCTGCTTGACGAAACATGCCGCCAGTCCCTGAACAGCATACCCCCCGGCCTTGCCGTACCATTCACCCGATGACAGATAGCCGTCCAGTTCCTGCTTGGTCAAACGCTTGAACTGAACAGCCGTCATGACGATCCGGGTCCGGGCGCTCCCATCCGGAGAGATCAGGCAGACACCACCGTAAACCCGGTGCCGCCGCCCCGATAACAATGTCAGGCAACGCCGTGCCTGATCTTCGTCTTCTGCTTTGGGCAAAGCGCGCCGTCCACAGGCCACCACCGTATCTGCACCGATTACGAAGGAACCGATTGCGATTTTTGCTACTTCACGGGCCTTGAGTTCGGCCAATCGACCGGCGAGGACTCGTGGCTGTTCTGCTTTCAGGGGCGTCTCGTCAATCTCTGCAGGAACGACAGAACTCGGCGTGATGCCAATCTGGGCAAGTAAATCCAGTCGCCTCGGCGAAGCCGAAGCAAGGATCAGTTGAATGTCAGGGGATGCGGTCATACCGCCTCTCGCGGGGAACCCGGTCAGACCCGGTTACCTATTTGAACCGGAAGGTGATACGGCCCTTCGTGAGGTCGTAAGGTGTCATTTCAACAGTTACCTGGTCACCGGCGAGCACACGAATACGGTGCTTGCGCATCTTGCCCGCAGTATGGGCAAGAATTTCGTGATCATTTTCGAGTTTTACCCGGAACATAGCGTTCGGCAACAACTCCGTCACCGTACCGTTGAACTCGAGAACGTCTTCTTTAGCCATGCCGATCCTTTCGCACTCAGGCTGGAAGTGGCCAGAAAATGGCCGTAAAAAGCAGGAAAATCAAGCATTTACCCGCTATCTATTGAATTATTGTGTGTTTTCAAACACTTAGACAATCAAGTATCCCGTGTCATATGTAACGGGAACCGATTTTTGATTCGCTCCATCAACTCATCACGTACCTTTCGGTATGCATCTAGAACTGACTCCCTGTCTTCAGACTGGATAATACTCGGGTCGAACGTGTTCCAGAACTCCAATTCACATGCCATCCACTGGGTCATATCAACGGCTTTGTGCTGGGCCTCCGGTGACAGGGAAATAATCAGATCAAACGAAGAGTCCTCCAAATCATCAAAAGTCTTGGACCGGTGACGCGACAGATCAATGCCGATCTCATCCATGACAGCAATGGCGAAACCATCAATTTCCCCCTCGCGCGCACCGGCTGAATCCACATAGATTTTATGGCCGTGCAGATATTTCAACATCCCCTCGGCCATGGCCGACCGGATAGAATTCCGCGTGCACGCGAACAGAACGGCGGAGGGCAGTTCCATCGGCGTCAGCCCCGGACGTGCAGAACGCAAATAAGGGTAAACAGGCGCCGCGCCGTATCCAGATCGATTTCGACTTTACCATCCAATCGATCCCGCAACAGGTCCGCGCCTTCATTATGCAACCCCCGCCGTCCCATATCGATAGCCTCAATCTGCGACGGAGCTTTGGTTTTGATAGCGTCGAAATAACTCTCACAAACCAGGAAATAGTCCTTGATGATGCGGCGGAATGATCTAGCGGATAACGCGATCTCACCGAGGGGATTTTCCTCCTCATTCCGGATATCGAAGACCAGACGGTCTTCTTCGATCCTCATATGCAGATGGTATGGTCCAGTGAATCCGCCTGCGGGAGCAAACTTGTTTTCTTCCAGCAAATCAAAAATTGCGACTTTTTGCTCATGTTCAACCTGAGGGCTCCGCCGCACGACGGATTTCTCATCCATGGTAATATTTGCAATTCTCTGGGTATGCGGCATGGCCGCCTCCATCAGGTCAAGTCAGAGCCTACTGCCCGGCGCGCTTGTTCAGCCGGATATCGATGGACAGGGCATGGGCGTCGAGGCCCTCGGCCCGCGCCAGTGTCGCCGCAGCCGGGCCAATTGTCGCCAGGGCTTCACTATCGCACTGGATAAATGATGACCGTTTGAGGAAGTCCGGAACCCCAAGACCCGACGAAAACCGGGCGCTGCGCGACGTTGGCAGGACATGATTCGGTCCTGCCATGTAATCGCCCAGGGCTTCAGGCACATAACGGCCCAGAAACATGGAACCGGCATTGCGTACGGTACGCGAAAAGCCATCCGCATCGTCGAGGGCTACCTCCAGATGTTCCGGCGCGACACGGTCCACGATGTCAGCGGCCTGAGTCAGATTTTCGACGACGATCACAGCGCCAAAATCCTGCCAGCTTGCCATGGCCGTGTCACGGCGGCTCAGGGCCTTCAGATGACGATCCACTGCGGCGCAGACCTGATCTGCAAATCCACCATCAGGCGTCACCAGAATGGACTGTGACGCCGCATCGTGCTCGGCCTGAGACAACAGATCAGCAGCAATCCACGCCGGGTCATTGCCGCCGTCCGCCACCACCAGAATCTCGGACGGCCCCGCGATCATATCAATACCAACGGTCCCAAATACTTGTCGCTTGGCCGCTGCCACATAGGCGTTGCCAGGGCCGACGATCTTGTCCACCGGCTTAATGGTTTCCGTGCCGTACGCCAGCGCACCAATGGCCTGCGCGCCGCCGATGCGGTAAATCTCTGTCACACCCGCAAGCTGTGCCGCTGCAAGCACCAGTGGATTGATCTTCCCATCCGGGGTCGGCACCACCATAACGATCCGCTCCACACCCGCGACTTTGGCAGGTAAGGCGTTCATCAGAACCGATGACGGATAGGCGGCCGTTCCGCCCGGCACATAGAGCCCTGCGGCGGCAACGGATTTCCAGCGGTAGCCGAGGCGTACCCCGATATGGTCCACGTAGTCCAGATCTTCCGGCATCTGGCGCTTGTGAAAATCACCGATGCGGTCGGCGGCCATGTCCAGCGCCGCCAGTGTCTCGCTGTCGCATGAAGCCCGTGCGGCAGATACTTCTTCAGCGGTAAAGGCCAGATTACCCGGCGCCAGCTCGAACCGGTCGAACGTGCGGGTATACTCCACCAGCGCCGCATCACCGCGCGCCCTTACGTTATCCAGAATAGCGGATACCACGTCATTGACGTCGCTGTCAGACTCACGTTTCATGCCCAGCAGGTCCTGAAAGCATACTTCGAAGTCCGCATCACCGGTTGATAGACGGCGCACCATTATGCCGCCTCCCCGGTCGCGGCAACTGCATCACGAAAACGGTCAATCCAGTGGTTGATATCCGTGGGTCGAGTTTTCCAGGATGCACGATTGACGGCCAGACGGGATGTCACCTGCGCCAGGGTTTCTATTTCAACCAGGCCATTGGCTTTCAACGTCGCACCACTGGATACCAGATCCACAATGCGGCGGCACAGGCCCAGCGACGGGGCAAGTTCCATGGCGCCATTCAGCTTGATACATTCGGCCTGTACACCGCGTTTGGCGAAGTAGGCGCGGGTGATCTCAGGGTACTTGGTCGCGACGCGAACGCTGGACCATGTCGCGGGATCATCATCGCCGACCATGTCAGCGGGTTCCGCAACCGAGATCCGACAATGTCCGATTTTCAGGTCCAGCGGAGCATAAATTTCCGGAAAGTCGAATTCCATCAGAACATCGTTACCCGCGACACCCAGATGCGCAGCCCCGAAGGCGACAAACGTCGCCACGTCGAAACTGCGAACCCGGATAATATCCAGATTATCAATGTTGGTGGAAAAACGGAGCTGGCGGCTGCTGTTATCATCGAAGGCCGCTTCCGGTTCGATCCCGGCACGACGAACCAGAGGCATCACTTCCTTGAGGATGCGCCCCTTGGGCAAGGCAAGAACCAGTTTTTCGTTCGCCGGACGACTCATTACGTGACCTTATTTTATCAAACAGCCAAATCCGCCGGACAATTCCTGTCCGGCGCGGCTGTCATATCCTGTTTTTTGTGGAAAAACCAGTCAGGATGGCGACCAGCGCCATGTCCTTTCCCGGGCCTCTATCCGGCAGCTCGCTGGATGTCTGCGCCACAGGCGGAGAGCTTCTCCGGCAGGCGTTCATAGCCACGGTCCAAATGATAAACCCGGCTGATCACGGTTTCGCCTTCGGCCGCCAACCCGGCCAGAACCAGCGACACAGAAGCCCGCAGGTCGGTCGCCATGACCGGTGCGCCCGATAACTGCTCAACGCCGCGCACAATGGCCGATGCCCCGTGTACATTGATGTTCGCCCCCATACGGCACATTTCCGGAACATGCATGAAGCGATTC
>JAJFIE010000517.1 GCA_021775275.1 Rhodospirillales bacterium
CATGGTCTGGGGGTCTTCCACTTCACCGCCAAATACCAGATGTAGCAATGGTTTGCGCATTGTCTATCCCAATTCATCTGTGTCAGTAACGCGCCATCATAGGGGCATTGCGGTCTATATCAATAGATATGGATCGTCCCCAAAATCCAATCCTTGCACGGTGATGGCACAGTCATAGTTTTGGACTCATAAGTGGTATTCCGGTAAATGTCCAAGTAATATTAGACTCTTAAGTATAATGAGTTGGACTCAATTAATGTGTAAATAGACTCTACGAAAAATCCAATGTACGTTTTAATCTGTCCAATACATGTTTAAAAGTTTTTATTGTTCTGAAAACTGTATAAGTATTTATTAATTTTTGACAAATTGTAAATATACAGTTAATCTATCTGTCTAAATAACCTTGGGAGGGAATTTAGCCATGGAAGCCATTATGCTGTCCAGTAGAGATATTCTCCATCAAACCGGCATCTCACGGGCGACGCTTAACAACTACATCGCACTCGGTATACTGCCCAGGCCGGTCATGCGCCCTGACGAACTGGGCGACCGCGCCCAACCGCGTATGGGTTATTTCCCGGATACTGCAATTGATCTCGTCGAAAATGTTCGTCGACTGAAGCGATCAGGGAAAAATATGAAGCAGATCAGTAAGATATTGGCGAACGGCGTCATACTTCCCAACCTGCAAGAAGAAAATATTAATGAGAAAAATGACATGGGTGGGTTGCTTGAACGCCCTTTGGACACCTGCACTCGCGAGGCCGGCATAAATGGACTGCGCCTGACTCTCGATCAGATCGATTCTCCCGCCTATATGGTCAATAGCCGGTTTCAGATCGAATGGTCCAATTCGGCGGCAGATGCACAACTTCTCGGCCTGCCCGCCGGACTACCGCCAGAAATTGGCGAGCGCAATGTCTTCAGGTTGCTATTGCAGGCTCTGTCTGAAGGGGCTCCTCCGGGGCTTGATGATCTTATTCGGTTTCATCTTGCCATCGCGAAAAACCGGTTCTCGAAATCCGCCCTTCTGACCCTGGATCCCAACCTTGGCGATTCCGACGTTGGCGCTATTTCACGGCTCTATGACGAGGTTGAGCCTGTTACGGCGCGTGACGGGCCACAAGGCTCAGATATCGATCTTGGAAAACAGAATGAGGCACCCGCCATGCATAGGGTGCATGCGACCTTCTTCCGGGAAGGTATTTTTTTCGCCTACGCACCCCTTACAGGAGAACAGAACACGCTTCGGGATTTTTTGGCGCGCCGGGATATTGTTATCCGAGAATTGCTGAAAAACCGGAAACCCTATCTAACCAACCTGTCCGTTCTGGTGGCGGACTTGCAGGATTCCATGAAAATCTGTGCAGAACTGCCGCCGGAAGAATACTTTGACCTGATCAATCGGGTGTGGGGCGCCATGGAGCCCGCGTTGCGGAAGTATTCCGCGACGCGGGGCAAGCACGTTGGCGATGGTATCGTTTATTATTTCTTCCCGCAGCCAGATAGCAACGCCAGTTTCAACGCGATCCAGTGCGCCCACGAAATGTCCCGGATTATGACGGAAATCAACCAGGAATGGCTTACCCGGAAGCGCTGGACCAACCGCCTGACCCTGAATTTCGGACTCGATGAAGGGCAGGAGTGGTTCGGGACCTATCAGACACCGACCCATATCGAGTTCACGGTTTTGGGCGATACAATCAACCGCGCCGCCAGGATCAGCGATTTCGCACGTGATGGCGCGATCTGGGTAACCAAAAACCTGATGGGAACTCTGACAAGCGACGAGCGGTCGAACGTGCATTACGGAATCCGCCACGCCGGGACCGATACCGATGAAATTCTGGTCACGGATACCTACGCACGGATTAACAATCTAATCGATCTGGAAAATCCGCGATTTTACAAATTTCAAGATATTGCAGTACTGCCGGTGACGGAATTGTTCAACCTGGACAAGTAGGCGTTGGCGACGGCGCATTATGCCGCGCTTCTCCGCCACGCATCACCCCTTGTCCCGCATCAGACGGGCTTTCTGGCGTTTCCAGTCGCGGTCCTTGGCGGCCATGCGTTTGTCGGCGCGGTCTTTGCCTTTGGCAAGTCCCAGTTCGACTTTTGCGATGCCGCGTGGGCTGAAATAAACGCTGAGAGGGACAAGTGTCATACCCTGCCTTCGGATCGCGCCGAGCAGTTTCTCAA
Source organism: Rhodospirillales bacterium (assembly GCA_021775275.1). Classification (GTDB taxonomy): domain Bacteria; phylum Pseudomonadota; class Alphaproteobacteria; order Rhodospirillales; family Casp-alpha2; genus JAJFIE01. Next base: position 2,206 of record JAJFIE010000517.1, read on the forward strand.
TTTCCCGTTTGTTCAGAAGTAGCTTTCGTACGGCGCGTGGTTCATGGGAAAACTGGCTGGCCGCCGCGTATTCCGGGATGTGGGAGTTAAAAAGATATAACTCGCCATGGCGTTCCGCCGCGTAGGACTCAGACATGGAGCACTGCCCTTTGCGCAACGATTTGACTTCGCTGCCCGTAAGCACGATTCCTGCTTCAAAAGTCTCTTCAATGGCATAGTTATGTCGCGCCTTTCTGTTTTGGGCGACAATATTGCCGTGGGGCGCTTTTTTCTTGGCCATGGGGAGCCTGCCCCGCCTTCATTACTCAAATGGTATTAGTTAATCAGACCGACGGAGCGCATGGCGCTTTCGACCTGTGTTTTACTGGACTCAGAGATTGCGCACATCGGCAGGCGCATCTCCTCGCTAGCCTTGCCCAACAACGTGGCGGCGTATTTCACCGGACCGGGACTGCTCTCACAGAACAGCGCCTTGTGTAGCGGCATAAGGCGGTCCTGAATTTCCATTACCGTATCCAGGTCTTTTGCCTGCCAGGCATTGTGCATGTCCGAACACAG
>JAJFIE010000518.1 GCA_021775275.1 Rhodospirillales bacterium
GCATTGACCCGGTACTTCGCTGACGAGGGCATCAAAAGTATCAGCGGCATTGACTATGACCGGATCGAGAATAGCGGCGACAGAATTCAACTCCGTTTCAAGGATGGCAGTACACCATCTGGCCTTGTCGCCGAGAAAGTACTGATCGCCACCGGCAGGGCCCCCAATATTGACGGCCTTAATCTTGCTGCCGCCGGTGTTGAGCTGAATGGAAACGGCATCAAGATTGATGCGCAAATGCGGACGACACGGGAAGGCGTCTATGCCGCTGGCGACGTGACAGGCCATGATCAATTCGTCTACATGGCCGCCTATGGCGCCAAGATAGCTGCGAAGAATGCACTCAATGGAAATTCGCTTGAATATGACAATTCGGCCATGCCTGCTGTTGTCTTCACCGACCCCCAGGCTGCCAGCGTCGGCCTGACTGAGGCGGAAGCACGTAATCGCGGGTTAGCCGTTAAAACCTCTATACTGCCGCTCGATAATGTACCGCGTGCGCTCGCAGCCCGTGATACACGGGGTCTGATCAAATTGGTTGCCGACAGCAATACAGGGGGTCTCTTGGGCGCGCATATTCTTGCTCCTGAAGGGGCTGACAGTATTCAAACAGCGGCATTGGCGATAAAGACCAGCATGACCTATTCTGACCTGGCCAGCACGATCTTTCCATATCTCACGACCGTTGAGGGGCTTAAGCTGGCTGCCCAGACATTCGACATGGATGTGAAAAAGTTGTCCTGCTGCGCCGGGTAGCAAACGGAAGTGAGGAGTTCATGTTGGTCGCCAGGTTAAGTGATTAACGGCTTCGGTCAGTGGTGGGTTCAATGGTCATAACAGAACGATGACGGCTTCTGGATGCGGCCGACATACGGATTTGCTTCATGCTTTCGGCGCGCAGGGTTTTAAACTGAGCTGCAACCCGCCTTTCCGAAAAACCCAATTTTCCTACCGCCAAGGGACCATGGACGCCAATGAATTGCCGGGGATGACGGGCCGGAAGGATATGGCGGTGGGGATTGATACCGATCAATGCGAAATTTCAGGAATTTGGTAGACTTGCAAGGCTAGGGTCCATTGCTTTCATTACGAGTGAATGGAGGTATGTTATGGTTGAAAAATCCGAAGTATCACCGACTCCATCCGATTGGTGGTCGCAGTTTTATTCGCCCGTGCGTCAGTTTGGCGAGAGGGTGGCTGACTTCTTCTCGCCGAGTTCGGAAGCCGCGACAACAGACGATGCCTATGAGATTTCCGTCGAACTTCCCGGAGTGAGCGAGGATGAAATCACCGTTGAAGTTCATGATGGCAAACTCACGGTGACCGGTGAAAAGCGTGCGTCAATCGAGGAAAAGGGAAAGAACTATTATTTCTCTGAACGTATGTACGGCAGCTTCCGCCGGGCTTTCCGGCTTCCCGCCGATGCTGATGCGGAGAACGTTACCGCTACACACAAGGATGGCGTTCTGACCATTATGGTCAAGAAGCTTGCTCCCAGTACGCCGACGCCGAAGAAAATCAAGGTATCACGGTCGTAAGTGTTGAATTTTGCAATAACGGAACCGGTACGACTGGACGGGACCCGGTGATTGTCATTACTCAACAACCGATCTGGCATTCTTAAACCCTCTCATCGTGCCGAGTTCAAATTCAGGCTGCGGGAATGGGTGGTATGTGCGCGGGTTTATTGGTAGATATCCCCGTGCTCAATAAATCCCGAGTTCAATAAATTAAGGAAATTACCCGGAAATGACGCGTGGAAGCAGACGGCTGCTGTGGGTTGCAGCGGGATTTTTCGTTGTCTCTATTTCGACACGAATTGGCCTGGCGATTTACAGCGGGGAATCGTTCAGCCTTGCAGAGTGGGCGAGTTTTATGAGCGTCGGGATTATCTTCGATCTCGCTGTGCTGCCGTTCTTCCTGCTGCCGTGGGCGTTGTATGACGCCATCCTGCCAAGTTTCGTCACCAATCATGAGACGCTGAACAGGTGGGAGACCGCGTGGGCGGCCCTGTGGGGGGCAGCGTTTCTCACCCTGTTTGTTGTCACCTCAGTATCCGAGTTCGTTTTCTGGGCCGAGTTCAACAACCGGTTTGACTTCATCGCAGTGGATTATCTGGTCTATACCCACGAGGTCATTAACAATATCTGGGAGAGCTATCCCATCATTCTGTGGGTCTCGGGCGTTCTCGTTTTTTCTATCTTTGCTTCGTGGATCAGTTGGCCGCGCGGAACGCACCAGCCCCGGCCCCGGTGGCTGGTTCGCTGGAGCCGTGCGGCCATGGTTGCTGTGGCGTTGCCCGTTGGCATGGGGCTTGTCGATCAGGAGATGGCCGAAAGCAGTCCAAACAGTTTTGTTCAACAGCTTTCCACCAACGGTTTTTTCGCCTTCGGCCATGCGTTCTGGAACAACGAACTGGATTACGACAAGTACTATCCGGGCCTCGGTGCCGAGAAGCTCAACGGCCAAATCCGCACATTGCTTGATCAACCCGGTACGACATTTACGTCGTCGGAAGGCATTAACCGGGTGATCAGCCCCCGTCGTCCACAGCGGGATGTGAACGTTGTACTCATTTCGATCGAAAGTTTCTCGGCGAGTTATATGGGCAAGTTTGGCAACACCCAAAACATCAGCCCGGAACTGGACAAGCTGGCCGATCAGGGGCTTCTTTTCACCAACCTGTACGCCACGGGCACGCGGACGGTTCGCGGTCTGGAGGCGCTGTCAGTGGGGACCCCGCCGACACCCGGCCAGAGCATCGTGCGGCGGCCCAATAACGACAACCTGAAAACCCTTGGCGGTGAGTTGAAGAGCGCCGGCTGGGCGCCCTACTGGATCTATGGTGGGTATGGTTTCTTTGACAATATGAATGCCTATTTCGGTGGCAATGGCTACAACGTCGTCGACCGGACGGATATCGATGAGGAAGGCTTGCCCATTCACCATGAAACCGTGTGGGGCGTTGCGGACGAGGACCTGTTTTCGCTGGCCTTCACCAGACTGGACCGTGAATATGAAGCGGGAAATCGGTTCTTCGCGCAGATCATGACCACATCCAACCACCGGCCTTATACCTTTCCCGAAGACCGCATCGACATGCCGCAGAAGAAGCGCGAAAGCGTGGTCAAATATACCGACTGGGCCATCGGCGATTTTATCCGGCGCAGCGCCGAAAAGCCGTGGTTCGATAATACCGTGTTCGTGATTGTTTCGGATCACACGGCCAAGGCGGCCGGCAAGACCGACCTGCCGCCATCACGCTACCTGATCCCGATGATCTGGTATGCGCCCGGTATGATCGAGCCCGGTATCATGGACCGCCTGATGAGCCAGATCGATATGGCCCCGACGCTATTGGGATGGTTGGGGGTCGAGTATCAGAGCCGCTTCTTTGGATACGACATGTTCAATCTGGAGCCGGGGCGGGAACGGGTATTCATCAGCACCTACCAGAAACTGGGCTACCTGAAGGGGGGCCGCTCGGTTGTGCTGGATGTGAACAAGGAGCCGGTTATTGGCGAGGGCCTGCCCTATACACAAGGCAGTCTTCCAGCCCAGTCGGATCAGGAACTGATTGACGAAGCCATCGCCTGGTATCAGTCGGCCAGTCGCTATTTCCGGCTTGGTCTGCTAAAAGAGGACACCGTCGGCGCTGGGGGGTGAGGAGGCTGTCCGCATTGACGATCCGGTGGCCGTGTTTCCATTGTTTTCGATTACGGCCAGATTTACTGACAATAACGTTGATGGGCGGGACGGGATTTTTTGACTCAAAACGGATGCGCGCGACAGGAAGATGATCGTCGCGTGGCTGTCACTCGGCTGCCGTCTCATAATCGCCATATTTGGTTACATAATCGGCGCAACCCGGGGGCAAAGGCTGCCTGCCACCCATTTTCTGAACAAGTCCGCTTTCTGGATACGAGAGATAATGACCGAAACAGTAAACAATTCACGCACACCTTCTAATCGCATGACCTTCGGATGGAAAACCCGACATCTCGTTGTGCTCCTCGTTGCCGTTCTCGGCACCTACGCCTTCATGGAATCCCGCGCCCAATGGTCGGATATGCACCGCTGGAATCGCGCCGTAGGTGATATGAGCGTGGTCCTGCTCGCGTTGTCTTTGACTATCGGGCCGATGGCCCGGCTTTTGCCGGTATTCCGGAACGCCATCCCCTGGCGGCGCGAACTGGGTATCTATGGCGTTCTGCTTGCGGCGGTCCACACTGTGATCATCCTTGCGGGTTGGGTCGAATGGGACCTGGTCCGTCTCTTCGGATACGAAATTCACCCCCAAACCGGTCTTTACGTCATGCTCAAGCACGGGTTTGGATTGGGCAATGTGATCGGCATCATCGCTCTGGTCTACGGCCTGGCCCTGGCGCTTACCTCCAACAATTTGAGCCAGCGGCTGCTCAGTGGGCCTGTCTGGAAATTTCTACAGCAGTCCTCCTATGTGTTATGGATGGTGATCGTCATTCACACGGCATACTTCCTGTACCTGAATTTTCAGGACTTCCACAGGAGAGTGCCCGACCCGAACTGGGCGCAGATACCCTTTGCCGGGCTTGTCATGTTTGTTACGTTGCTACAGTTTCTGGCCTTCGTGAAGACGTGGAGAGCAAAACGGGGAACGGCGCGCGCGGTGTCCTCGTGGGAGCAAAAAACGGAAGCCGTGACGCCACAGGCCTGATTTGTGGTATGGCAAATGAATTCAAAGGAGCGATGAAAGCCTTGGCCGTTATTCCGCACAGAAGCATCAGACAGTGGTCCGCTGGTATGGCGGTTGCCGTGGTGACGTTTGTGGTGCTCGGCACGGTCGCCGCGCTCTGGGAGAATCCCTTGTTTATCAGGATGACGCCAGCGGGAGGCTGGGAGATCGGTCTGTTGGCGCTGCTGGCGTTGTTGAGCGGGGTCTATGTCGTCGTTCGTCGCCCGTTCTGTTCGAACAAGACCGTCGGGATCGGAGGCGTGCTCGGTTTTCTGGGCGTCGCCTGTCCGGTGTGCAACAAAATCCTGTTGCTGATTTTTGGCGGCGATCTGCTTCTCACCTATTTCGAGCCGATTCGGATTTACGTGACGATGCTCGGCGTGCTCATTGCCGCATGGGCGGTTTATCATGAGTGGCGGCGGCAGTCGGAACCGGATCCGACGTTCCAAACTACGACACCCAACCCTGATCAGTATCCGATAGCGCAGCCATCCTTACGCGGATCGGAGCCGCCGGTGAGCACGCCCTGATCCCAGTCGATGGCGATGGCTTGCGATCCACCGATGGGGCTGTCCGGGGCGGTGATCGTATGGCCGCGCGCCACCAGTTCCTTTCGGATAGCATCCGGCACGCCGCATTCCATTTCCACCTCGCCGGTCACCGGGTCGGCCATGAAGCGGGGCGTGTCCATGGCTTCCTGAATATCCATGTCGAAGTCCAGATAGCGGCTGAGAAACTGCATCTGGCCGAACGACTGATAGTCGCCGCCCATGACACCGAAGGAAAGCGCGATGCGACCGTCCCTGGCCGCCATAGCGGGGATGATGGTGTGCAGCGGGCGCTTGCCCGGCGCAATGCAGTTGGGATGATCGGGGTCGAGCGAGAAGCCCTGGCCCCGGTTGGTGAATACCACGCCGGATTTGGGTGCAGTGAGGCCGCTGCCCCAACCCCAGAACACGGAGTTGATGAAGCTGCACACGTTGCGGTCCTTATCCACCACCGTAAGGTACACCGTGTCCTTGTGCCGGGGCAGGCCCGGATCGGCGGGCGGGATGCTCGCCTTCGCCGGATCAATGGCGTCGCGCAATGACTGTGCGTAGTCATCGGACAGCAATTCCCCGACCGGCACATGGCTGAACGCGGGGTCCGCCAGATACTGGGTCCGCGCCCGGTAGGCCTGACGGCAGGCTTCGATTTCCAGATGGATGCGATCCGCCGTGATGGGGCCGGATGGGTCTGGCGCATACCCGCTCATGATATTCATCAGCAGCAGCGCAATCATGCCCTGACCATTGGGCGGGCACTCGTAAATCCGGTAGCCCCGGAAGTCTGTAGAGATCGGCTCCACATACTCGCCCGCTGCGGTGGCGAAATCTTCCAGCGTGTGCAGTCCGCCTTTGCTTTGCAGGTGCGCGACCATGTCTTCGGCAATCTCGCCCGTATAAAAAGCATCGCGGCCGCCCTCGGCAAATTTATGCAGGGTTTCAGCCAGTTCAGGCAGGCGGTGCATCTGTCCGATGGCGGGCGGTTTGCCGCCCGGTAGATAAATCCGCGCCGTGTTCTCATCCAGCGCCAGAAAATCGGTCTCGCCGACAAAATCACAATGGACGCGCGATGAAACGGGAAATCCGTCACGGGCATAATGGATGGCGGGGCTCAGGATTTCACCGAGGCTCATGCGGCCATGATCCCTGTTCAACCGATACCAGGCATCGGCGGCGCCCGGCACGGTGACCGAGTGGGGTGAATGGCGCTCGATCTCCGTGATCCCGTTTTCTGCAAACCAGGCGGGGGTGGCGCCCGCAGGCGCTCGGCCTGAGCCGTTGTAGGCGACGACGTCGGCGGTGGCCTCCGGCGCATAAAGACAGAAACAGTCACCGCCGATGCCGGTGGAGCCCGGTTCCACCACACATTGCACGGCGCACGCCGCGATGGCCGCATCCATGGCGTTGCCGCCCGCTTTGAGGATTTCAATGGCGGTCTGGCTCGACAGCGGGTGCGACGTGCAGGCCATGCCGTCGGGGGAATGGACGGGGGAGCGGCCGGGGAGTTCCAGGTTTCTCACAATCTCGTTTCTCGTCTGGTGGTCGGGGTGGGCAGGAGTATGCCGGATCGGATAATGTTCGTATATGCCCATGAG
>JAJFIE010000519.1 GCA_021775275.1 Rhodospirillales bacterium
GCAAAAGAAGACCGCGCAGAAGACATCCGCCCCTGTATTTCCTGCAACCAGCTTTGTCTCGGGCGCCGCATGCGGGATTACTGGGCATCCTGTCTGGTCAACCCGTCCGTCGGCCGGGAATTTGACTGGGACGGCGACACGCCCCTGCCGACGGACAATCCGCGTGAAATTCTGGTGGTCGGCGCAGGTCCTGCGGGACTGGAAACCGCCCGCATGGCGGCGGAACGGGGACACCGGGTGCGACTGGTGGAAAAACTGGGCGAAATCGGCGGCCAGTTCAGACTGGCGGCGGGACAGCCCGAACGGGGCGAGATCGGCGGCCTCATTGCGTGGTATCAGACCCAATTGGAAAAGCTCCAGGTCCGGGTTGATCTGCGCACGGAAATGACCGCCGACGATATCCGGAATTCCGGCGCGGACGCCGTTGTCTTATGTACAGGGTCGAACCCGGCGCGTTCAGGTTATCAGCGCGCCATGCCACACCGGGATACCCTGCCGGGCGTGGAGCAGGACAACGTCTGCACGGTTCACGACGTGCTGGATGGCTCGGTCATTCCGGGAACCAATGTACTGTTGCTGGATGATATCAATGGCTGGTTACCGGCGTCCCATACGGCGCTTCATCTGGCGCAACAGCGCCATATGGTCACCGTGGTCACGGCGGCTGACTTGCCAGCCGCGCAAATGGACTATAGCTCGACCGGCGGCACCACCCGCGAGAGGTTCTGGAAATACGGCGTCGAAGTCATCACCTCCACCGCGCTGATGAAATGGCACGGCAATACAGCCACCTTCCTGCATCTCTATCATGGCGAGGAGGAACAACGCGATTTCGATACCCTGGTCCTGGCGACCACCAGCGTTGCGGAAAACAGCCTCACCCTTGCGCTCGATGGATCGGGCATGGATATTCACACCATCGGCGACGCCACAGCGGCGCGCACGGCCTCCATGGCGTTTTTCGAAGCGCGGCGGCTGGCGCTTGGCCTGTAGGAATTGAAAAGGACATGCCATGACCCAATTCGTTGACCCGACTTTGTGGGTAGCCTTTGTGGCGGCGTCCGCCCTGCTGGCGATTATTCCCGGCCCCATTGTCACGCTGGTGGTCGCCAACAGCCTGACCCATGGCAGCCGCTCAGGTTTACTCAACATCCTTGGCACGACCAGCGGCAACATTATTTTCTTTCTGGTCGGCGCGCTGGGGATGGCATGGGTGCTGGCAGGAATGGCCCAGTGGTTTGATGTCGTTCGCTGGGCGGGCGCGGCCTATCTGGTGTATCTGGGGGTCCGGCAGTGGCGCGAGAAAGGTCATGGCCTGGAAGAACACCAGGAAGCGAAGCGCGGGCAATCGCTCTATTGGCAGGGCTTTATTGTCGCCATCTCAAACCCCAAAACCATTGTTTTCTACGCGGCGTTTTTCCCCCAGTTCATGGACCCGACGTTACCGGCAACCGAACAGCTTTTTGTCCTCAGCATGACATTTTTGGTGGTCGCGACATCCATTGATATTTCCTATGCCCTGCTGGCGGGCCGTCTGCGTCCCTGGCTGACGGGCGAAAGACGCGGGCGCATCCGCAACCGGATCACCGGCACACTATTGATCGGCACAGGTCTCGCCCTGGCGTTGACCCGTCGATAAACGGTTTAAATTATATCGATTCTAACTTGATCACAGTTTCGTGATACAGGCCGTTCATCTGAAATTTGCTCAGAGATCATGCTATCTAGTCTCACAGCACAACAATTCCGGACGGGTAAAGAGAATTGCGTGTGATATGGGGAGCGTGCGCCTGTGGGGGGATGCACCTTGCATCAAGTGGGGACGTTGGATGAGAAAATGTTACGAACTCCGTGACTACCTGCCCGTCTATGCCGGCGCCCTGGCGTTTGTCGGCGTATTGGTCATCGCCGCCCATTTCACCATTGACCGGATTGCCGGCGAGCAGAAGACCGCTGCACGCCTGATCGAAATGGCCGGAACCCAGCGCATGCTGAGTCAGCGCGCAGCGCGCCTCACACTGGAATACGTCACCACAAGCGATATTGCGCAGCGTGGATCAGTCCGCGAGATGATTGATGAGGCCCATGCAGAAATGAGAGCCACCCATTTGACTCTCACGCAGGGAAACCTGTCGCTCGGCATTCCTGTTGCTGCGTTGGATGCCATTGACGAAATCTACTTTGGTGAACCGCATCTGCTGGATCAGCGCGTGCGATTGTTCATGTATGACATTCGGGAAATCCTCGGCAAAACCTGGGATGCTGATCTGGAAAACAGCGTTTACGTGAAATCCATTATTCAGGAATCCCGCCAGGCGCTGCTTGCGTCCCTCGACGACGCCACAGATCAGTTCATGACCAACAGTATGGCGCGTGTGGAAAAATTGCGCACGATGATGAAGATCATGCACGGGATTGTCATCGCGGCAATCATTTGTATCGGGGTTTTTGTTTTTACCCCGCTGTTCCGCCGTGTGGTCAGGCAAAGCGAAAGCCTTGCCGATGCAGCCCATACTGACACATTGACCGGCGGACCCAACAGACGGGGCTTTATGATGTCCGGCGCCAGCGAATTTTCCCGTGCCTTGAGGCACGGCGCCGCCTTGAGTGTCATGGTTCTGGATATCGATCATTTCAAGAACATCAATGACAGCCTCGGGCACGCCGCCGGGGACCAGGTTATCCGCAGCCTTGCGGAAACCTGTATGCATACCCTCAGACAATCCGACACCTTCGGCCGACTGGGCGGTGAGGAATTCGGCATTCTACTGCCGGAAACTCACCTCGAAGAAGCGTTGCAGGTAGCAGAAAAGCTGCGTGAATTACTGGCGAACACGCCGGTAAGCAGGGAGGGTGCGGAAATACGTTATACCGTCAGCATTGGCGTTGCGGAACGAATGGCGTCGGACGAGTCTCTTGAAGCGTTATTGGGCCGGGCGGACATCCGCATGTTTGCGGCCAAGAATGCGGGGCGAAACCGGGTCATTTCATGTGAAGGCGAAATAGCCGCGCACACGCCGAAATCCATGACAGACGCCTTGCCATTTGACCGCCCCTTACTGAACCACTGAAACCATTATCATCGCATCACATGATTTCCGGGTGACGTTCATGGCCGGAAGGGCTATATGAACGACATGGATACGTTGCTGAGTTTTTTTCTGGGATTAGCCATGGTGGCGACGCTGGCCGTTCTGGTGGTTGGTATCGTTTCGTTTGCTGTCCATGGTCAGTTCTATATCAAGAACGCCAACAAGCTGATGCGCGCACGGGTCATTTTACAGGGCATCGCCTTGCTGATATTCGCCGTCATCATGTGGCTGGCCGTCGCACCACCGCAACTCTAGCGGACAACAGTACCCATGGTGACCTTATCGAAAATATACACCCGGGGCGGCGATAGCGGCGAAACCTCGTTGGGATCAGGTGAACGGGTGCCGAAACACGCCTTGCGGGTCGCAGCATACGGCACAACGGACGAAGCCAACAGCGTTATTGGCCTTGCCCGGTTGCACACCAAAGGGGACGCCGACGCCATGTTGGGGCGTATCCAGAATGACCTGTTTGACCTCGGTGCAGACCTTTGCACACCAGAGGGAGGCGAACGCCGTCACGGTGCATTGCGCGTTGGCGATGGGCAGGTCGACCGCCTGGAATCGGAAATCGATGATATGAACGCCGGGCTGGAGCCGCTGAACTCCTTCGTTCTGCCGGGCGGCACACCAGCGGCGGCGCACCTGCATCTGGCCCGCTGCGTGGTCAGGCGAGCCGAACGCCTGATGACGGAACTCGGCATACACGAAGACGTCACCCCTGCCGCCATCCGCTATGTGAACCGGTTGTCTGACCATCTGTTTGTGTTGGCGCGGGTGTGTAACGATCAGGGTAAATCCGACGTTCTGTGGCAACCGGGAGCCAACGCATAACGGCACTGCACAATCCGGGGGAATTCGGGGTTTTCCTGTTTGTTTTCATATGATGAAGGTTCGTTGACACCTCCGAAACTCAAGATTATTGTGCAACTGCGAAATACACAGGGGTTACGGGTATTCCCCCAGGAATTAGCGAAGGATTAGCGCCCGATAATCCTTCGCCGAGGAGATCGAATGTTGCAGGATATCACCAAGATAGGCGTGATCGGCGCCGGACAAATGGGAAACGGGATCGCACATGTATGCGCCCTGTCTGAATTCGATGTTCATCTGGCCGATGTATCGCAGGAAAATCTTGAAAAAGGCCTCGCCGCGATTAAACGCAACATGGACCGCCAGGTCCAGCGTGACCTGATTTCCGCCGATGACGCCAAGGCCGCCCAGGCGCGCATCAAATCCGGAACCGACTACAAGGGTTTCAAGGACTGTCAGCTTGTGATCGAAGCGGCGACCGAGAAAGAAGATGTCAAAAAAAGTATTCTCGAGGAGCTCTGCCCGGTTTTGGACGAAGGCGCATTGATTGCGTCGAACACATCATCCATTTCCATCACACGGCTGGGCTCCTACACAGATCGTCCGGGTAAATTCGTCGGCATGCATTTCATGAACCCGGTTCCCCGCATGGAACTGGTGGAATTAATCAGAGGCATCGCCACCGACGAGGAAACTTTTTCCTGCATTCGCGAGTTGACCAAAAAACTGGGCAAGAAACCGGTCAGCGCCGAGGATTTCCCGGCATTCATCGTCAACCGCATCCTGCTGCCCATGATCAACGAAGCGATCTACACCCTTTATGAAGGTGTCGGGTCCGTGGACGCCATCGATACCGCCATGAAACTCGGCACCCACCATCCCATGGGCCCGCTGGAACTGGCCGACTTCATCGGACTGGATGTCTGCCTGGCGGTCATGCAGGTTCTTCACGAAGGACTGGCGGACACCAAATACCGTCCCTGCCCGCTGTTGACCAAGTATGTGGAAGCGGGCTGGCTGGGCCGCAAGACCAATCGCGGGTTCTATGATTATTCCGGTGATACGCCGGTACCGACCCGGTAAAGGTGCGGGAAAGGGTCAGGCAAAGGCCGCACTTAACGCCTTCACATGATCCGGCCCCAGACCGCAGCATCCGCCGATCAGGCGAACCCCGCGATCAACCCAGCCCCTGGCGGCGACCGCCAGATCATCGGGTGAAATCACGTCCACAAACTGCCAGTTGGGCATGGTGAAATAGCCGGATTCCGGGTACACGCCCACGGGGCCGGTCCAGTATTTTTGCACCGCATCCAGCGCTGCATCCACATCCGGCACCGGTGTATGCATGATGTTGAGCGCTTGTACCGGATAGTTCGCCAGCGCCTGCACCAGCTCATCAAAATGCCGCGACGAATCATCGAAGACGCCCAGATGATCGCACCCCTTGTGATGCATGGCGCTCATACCGATCCACACCGGCAGCCCTGTTTCCAGCGCCGATTCGACAACGGGTTTGGAGTATTCTGTGCGTTCACACATCTCAAGGGCGATGATTTCCACTCCGGCTTTGGCCAACAATTGAGCCTGCTCCCTTGATGTTCGCGCCACGGCTTCGGGAGATTCCCATTCGCTGCCCTCTGCCGTCACCCACTCACAGATCGATCCGGCAATAGCGACGGGCCGGTCGGCGGCGTTTTCGCGGGCCTCACGGGCCAGCTCCACGGCGTTGCGATTGATGGTGGCGACCTGATCGCCATGACCCGCCGGGTCCAGCATGTGCCGTCCGCTGGAAAATGTATTCGCGATGATGACCTCGGCGCCGGCGCGGATAAAGGCTTCATGCACATGGCGCACCGTATCCGGCGCATCGAGCACGGCCATGCCGCTCCAGCAAGCGCCGTCCATGGGCACGCCGGATTTCTCCAGCTCCGTACCCATGCCGCCATCGATAATCAGCGGTGCGCCTTCGCCTGCCAGCCGCCGTGATATCCACGTTGTGTCCTGTATCTGCGCCGCCATGGCGGTTCCTCTTTCCATCTATCCGGCATTGGGTAATCATGATCATGGAGAGACACCCATGACCGCAACAAAAATCGTAATCGTTACCGACACCCACCTGATCGAACCGGACGGCATATTGCATGGCCTTGATCCGCGCGCGCGTCTGGATGCCTGCATCCGTGATATCAATACGCACCATGGTGATGCAGCATTGTGCCTGTTTGCGGGTGATCTGACCGATGACGGATCGGATGCAGCCTATGAGAATTTTCACGCGGCCATCGGCGCCCTTGATCTTCCCTGGCGATTGCTGATCGGCAACCATGACCATCGGGAACGGTTTCGCCAGTCGTTTCCCGAAACGCCCGTGGATGATAACGGGTTCGTTCAAAGCATGGCAGAGACGCCAGCGGGCGCGTTTATACTGCTCGACACCGTCAATCCCGGTGCCCATCACGGCGCATTCTGCGAGGCGCGGGCGGCCTGGCTCGACGCCGCGCTCGAACGCTGCACCGGGCGCAAAGTCTGCCTGATCATGCACCACCCACCGTTTGAGATCGGCATCCCGTCCCTTGATCGCATCCGGATTCTGGAACCGGATTTGCTGCGCGGTGTGATCGAAAACCACACAAACATCCGTCACATGTTCATGGGCCATGTGCACAGGCCGGTCTCGGGTAGCTGGCTCGGCATTCCCTACACCATGCTGCCCGCCACCAATCATCAGGTGGTGCTGGACCTGGAAAATGAAGACCCCATCTATTTCAGCCATAACCATCCGGGATACGGCATCGTACTGATGGACGATGAACGCGTGGTGGTGCACACCCAGGATCCCATGGAAGAAGCGGCGGCGGACAACAGGCGCTAGGATGGAAATCGCGGACACTGATGGCATTGCCCGCCTGATTGAAGCTGACACGTGGCGTATGGAAATATTGCGCGCCGTAGCGAGCCTCGGCCTTCCCGACTGGGCCATTGGCGCAGGCTTCGTGCGCGCCGCCGTGTGGGATGCATTGACCGACAAACCGGAGGCCACGCCCCTGCCCGATATCGACGTGATCTACTTCGACCCGGACAACACCGGTCCTGAGCGTGATCTTCGGTTGCTATCAGCTCTCACGGAAGCCCTGCCGGATGTTCCATGGGACCTGAAAAACCAGGCCCGTATGCATAAACGCAATGCGGATACGCCTACCGCGATACGGAAGACGCCGTGGCTCATTGGCTGGAGACGCCGACCTGTATTGCTGCACGGTTAGAGGGTGACGGGCGCGTCAATATCCTGGCGCCTCATGGCGTGGACGATCTGCTCTCGCTCCATGTCCGGCCAACACCGGCGGCACAAACAAAAATGGACCAGTACCACGCACGTATGGCAGCGAAAAACTGGGTCGGATTGTGGCCCGGCCTTTATGTTGAGGAATTATGATTGTTCGTGAAACAAACGGTGATGACCTCACTGAGGTTCTTGCCGTGGAAAGTGCAGCTTTCGGGGGTGATGAAATACTTGTCCAGCTTGTTCATAATCTGCTGCAAGACCCAAGCGCGCGTCCAATTCTGTCATTACTGGCCATTGAAGAAAATCAAGCCGTGGGACATATCCTGTTTACCAGCGCCACTGTTCAGGCTGCGTCCGCTTCTCTGCTCGCGCCATTGGCTGTAACACCCGGGTTTCAGAACCAGGGGATTGGCGGCCAGCTCATTAAAAGAGGACTCTCCATGTTAACGGAGTCCGGTATCGATCTGGTATTCGTGCTCGGGTACCCGAATTACTATCACCGCCATGGCTTTGAAACCGCTGGCCGGTTAGGCCTTCACGCCCCTTACCCAATCCCTGAGAAAAATGCCGATGCCTGGATGGTTCAGGCATTGCGCCCCGGCGTCATCGGTGAGGTGACCGGCACACTCACGTGTGCTGACGCCATTAACAACCTGAAATACTGGCAGGAATAAGCCTTAGTGTAACTGGCTCCTGAGCTGCTGACGCAGCACATCGATGGGGATCAGTTTGCCCTTTTTCTCGACACACCAGTACTGCCAGCCATTGCAGGCGTCGGCTTTCTGGACATGGGCGCCGGTCTGGTGGATCGAGCCCCTGAAATCACCGCTCATCAGGGTTCCGTCGGCACGGACCCGGGCCGCGTGTCGACGCCGGGGATCGTAAAGCGTGGTGCCGGCCTCGACCATGCCGCGTTCAACCAACCAGCCAAACGGGATACGGGGCTGGGCGCGTTTTGATGGCGTATCAACCAGTGAAAAATCATCGACCGGGCGTACTTTGGAAATTCTTTCCTTTGCAAGTCTCACGTATTCCTCGTCCTGTTCCATGCCCACGTAGTTGCGCCTGAGCTTTTTCGCCACCGCGCCTGTGGTGCCTGTGCCAAAGAAGGGATCAAGCACCACATCATCCACTTCCGTGGACGACATGATGACCCGGTGCAACAGGCCCTCCGGTTTCTGTGTCGGATGGGCCTTTGCGCCATCCGCCTGTTTCAGACGCTCCTTGCCGGTGCACAGCGGCATGGTCCAGTCAGACCGCATCTGGAGGTCGTCGTTCAGATTTTTCATGGCTTCATAATTGAAGCGGTATTTCGATTTCTGGTCGCGCGAGCACCACAGCATGGTTTCGTGCGCGTTGGTAAAGCGCCGTCCGCGAAAATTGGGCATGGGATTGGTTTTCAGCCACACCACGTCGTTCAGAATCCAGAAGCCCATGTCCTGCATGATCCGGCCAACGCGGAAAATGTTGTGATAGCTGCCGATCACCCAGATGGTGCCGTCGGGCTTAAGGGCGTGGCGCGCGGCTTTCAGCCAGTTCTCCGTAAAGGCGTCATAGGCGGCGAAGGAATCAAACTGATCCCAGTCGTTATCCACAGCATCCACCTTTGAATTGTTGGGGCGCAGCAGGTCGCCTTCGAGCTGAAGGTTATAGGGGGGGTCGGCGAACACCATATCGACGCAGCCTTCCGGCAAGGCGTTCATGGCCTCGGCGCAGTCTCCCTGAAAAATCCTGTTTTTATAAACCGTTTTCTTTCTGCCCATGGCGGCACCATGAGTCATCAGAGATTCGCCGTCAAGAATTAATGGAATCAATGTGTTATAAAAGAAAGGTCACCCTATATATGGAGTTCCGGATGAACCCTGGACTCAACATATGGGTTAACCATGTTGGAAATCAGCATCCGAGCAGCACCCGGATCGGCTTGAAACTGCGCCGATGATGGGGCGTCACGCCCAATTCACTCAGCGCGGCCTGATGCTGGGCGGTGCCGTATCCGGCGTTGGTCTCCCAGCCATAACCGGGATGGGCCGCAGCCAAATCCGCCATGATGCCATCACGGGTTTCTTTTGCCACGATAGACGCGGCGGCGATGGAAAGGCTCTTTCCGTCGCCTTTGATGACTGTTTTAACCGCGCATGGCATCACGGGTTCCCGGTTGCCGTCCACCAGCGCCATGTCCGGTGTGGCGGGCAATGCCTCAACGGCGCGTCCCATAGCCATCATGGTGGCTTGTAGAATGTTATGGCGGTCAATTTCTGCCACGCTCGCCTGCCCCATGCCGAGATGGATTCCCGGTGTTTCGAGCAGCCGGGTAAAAAGATCGGCGCGAAGCGCCGCCTTCAGTTTTTTCGAATCATCCAGTTGCGCCAGCAATTCATCCGGCACGGCGCCCGGTTCCAGTACGGCCGCGCCCGCCACCACCGGACCGGCCCACGGTCCGCGCCCGGCTTCGTCGACACCTGCGATAACCGCGTAACCATCGGCCCGCATCGCATCTTCCAGCGTGAAATCAGGCACCGGTTTTCTTCTTTGGTGGAACGTTCTTTTTGGGACGGGCCGTCTTCGCCTTCTTTTTCGGCGCCGCCAATACTTCTTCCGGGGATTCAGGCGCGGGGTTTTCATTGGACGGCGGTGGCGGCGCTTTGGCGACGAGCGGGTTCTTCCGCTCGGCCTTTCGTCTTTTTAGTTCCCGCAATAACAGTTTCCAGCGATACACCAGCAATCGCCAAGTCCGGCGCGTGGATGACCGCGCTCCGTCGAAGGTCTCGGCCACCATCTCGGCCTCCGGCGCATAGACCAGTCGCATAATTTCCGCCGCCGACTCCGTGCTTTCCTTGGCCAGAGATTGCAGTCGCCGGGCGGTAAACACATAGAGCGGACTGAGCGCCAGACTGATCACCGTCACCGCGATCACAATTCGGCTGTCGTTGGAACTGATCAGGCCTGAATTCACACCGATTTGGGACAACAGGAACGAGAACTCGCCGATCTGGGTCAGCATGACCCCGGCCAGAAAGGCGTGCTGCCAGTCCTGCCCCAACATGCGCAGGGCGCCGACGTTAAGCACAGTCTTGAATACCGCGACCACCAGAAACAGGGAAACGACGGTGCCGATATTGTCCCAGATAAAGCCCAGATCCAGCAACAGGCCAATGGACAGGAAGAAGATCATCATCAGGATGCTCTGGATCGGCTTGGTCGCCTCGATCATTGCATGGCGTTCAGTAGAACTGCCGACAATGATCCCGGCGATAAACGCCCCGTAAGCCGCCGACAGATCGAACAGACCGGACAGGGAGGCGGCGGCAAAGCAGAACACCAGGGCGGCCAGCGGTTTCAAATCCTCGTGCCCGGCAACGATGGCGGCGAATGGCAGGGTGATCTTCTTGCCTCGGCTGAGATAGAGGATCAGCCCGGCCAGAACGGCGATGGAGCCGGCGATTTTGGGAATGGCGATCCAATCGAACCCACCGTCACTGCCGGGCGCATTCATGGCGCCCATGGCGCCGACAATCAGCATCATGGGCACCACCGCCAGATCCTGGGCGATCAGCACGCCGACGGTGATGGTGCCTGTCCGGGTGCGCAGTTCACCCATATCCGCGAGAACCTTGATGGCGACCGCCGTGGATGACAGCGCCACCACGAAGCCGAGCAGGATCGCAAGACCGATGGGCCAGTCGAACAGCTGCCAGAAAATCAGCATGACGCCGGTGGACGCACCGATCTGTATAAGCGTGGTCAGTACGGCAATGCGCCAGATGCGGCGGAAGGCGCGTAACGACAGCTCCATCCCCACCACATAGAGCAGCATCAGCACGCCAAGCTCGGCCAGCACATCAATCTGATCGCGGTCGGTGACCAGTGCGAAAACCGATGGCCCCAATAGAATGCCCGCCAGAATATAGCCGACGATGGCGGGCTGGCGCAGGCGCTCCATAAAGATGCCGCACCCCATGGCCACCAGGGCGACAATGGCGATTTCCGTCAGACCTGAATGTTGCGCTGCCTGTTCCATGAGTTGACCCTAACATACTGAATTAAATTAGGCATGGACACATGATAAGAGTATGTTAAAACTAGAACATATCATGAACAATTATTCAAACGAGGCCATAATGAGTAGCGAGACTCAAAAAAAGCATACGTTCCGCGTCGAAGATGTATCGGAGATCACCGGAAACGGTTATCCACCGCCGCTCGACCGGATCGCCGAAGGACGCACAAAACGAAAGGTCAGCGATCATGCAGGCTTAAACGACTACGGCATCAACATCACAGCCCTACCACCCGGCGGCTGGTCGGCACAACGCCATTGGCATGAGCAGGAAGATGAATTCATTTACATCATGTCTGGCGAACTGGTGCTAGTGACGGATGATGGCGAGGAAACCGTAACAGCCGGTCACATGATGGGTTTTCCCAAAGGATACAAGAACGGCCACCATCTGGTTAACCGGTCGAACGAGAACGCGGTTTACATGGAAATCGGCACTCGTTGCCGGGATGAAGTCTGCCACTACCCGGACGTGGATCTGTATATGGAGATGAAAAACGGTGAAGATATCTTTACCCACAAAGACGGCACGCCCTATCCGCCCTAAACAGACTCAAACTCAGAATAAAGCCATCTGGAAGCCGGGCGGGACCGGTGGTTGAAACAGGTCCGTCCGGAGCGGCAGTTCCGAAGGCTCACGCTGGTTCAGGCAAAGCTTGCGGCAAGCCAGCCGGAAACGTTTTTCCATCAAATCCGCATACTCCCCCGTGCCCCGCATGCGGCTGTCGAAATCTGACTGATAAAGCTTACCGTCACGGGTCTCTCGGACACCGTTAAGAACGCGCGACGCCCGGTCCGGCACATGGGCCTCCAACCAGTCCGCAAACAGCTCTTTCAACTCAAGCGGCAAACGCAACAGAGTATAATAGGCTGACCTGGCGCCGTTTTCTGCGGCGGCGCTCAACAGGTCTTCAAGCTCATGGTCGTTCAGGTGCGGAATCATGGGAGCCGCCATGACGGTGACGGGGACGCCCGCGCCCATCAGCGCCTTGATGGCGTCCAGACGTTTCCCCGGTGTTGAGGCGCGGGGCTCCATGGTGCGGGCAAGGGTACGGTCCAGCGTGGTGACCGACATGCCGACA
>JAJFIE010000520.1 GCA_021775275.1 Rhodospirillales bacterium
TGACGTGCCGAAGCTTCAACAGCTTCTCGCAGTCCGATTATGGGACCAGCATTGGAGAGAGAATTCAGGTGTCCTGTTCATGGCTCTATCCTCCTTCCGAGCAATACGCCGTCTATGACCCACACTGTGGTCGGGTCGTTATCGTGTCGGCCCACTTGTGGCAC
This sequence comes from Rhodospirillales bacterium, assembly GCA_021775275.1. Lineage (GTDB taxonomy): Bacteria > Pseudomonadota > Alphaproteobacteria > Rhodospirillales > Casp-alpha2 > JAJFIE01. The sequence continues at coordinate 165 of JAJFIE010000520.1, forward strand.
CGACATTGAATAACATACCCATTTTACCGAAAAAGTCAACTAAAAACGATATTATGTATTTACTTTTAATGACTTAGTCAGATTTTCGGATATCTTGAATCCAAAGAAAACAGCTATAACCACCATCTTCCCGGCCCTTCCATCCGACTATAGGTCGGAGAATATGGCGAAATTTTGGTCATCACGTCACAGTTCCGTGAAGGTCGCCCGATGAGGCAAGACACGGGGGGCACTGACACTGGAACAAAACCCATACGAAAAACCGCCGGGGTTACCGGCGGTCATATTTTTACCAGATTAAAAAATCAGGTCTTACTGGGGATCGCTTCGATAGGCGACGGCCTCCCAGGACATTTCCGCCATCATCGGGGCGTCTTCGGTGGCAACGCTATCGAATTCTGCCGGCTTACGCGGCGCCGGTCGGAACGCATCATCACCGTCGGCGACTTCACGGGCGCTTACCGCAGGTACAAACTGGGCTTCAAAAGGATTTTCGATAATCTTGTCATCGGTCTTTTGGTCAAACTCACGCAGAGACAACTGATCATCTTCCGTTACAGAATCGCCGTTGCCACCCAACGCAGGCTCAGGCTCATCATACCCAGGAAAGTCACCGAACTCGAAATCCGGTATAGGCGGCAAGTCCATTTCCTCACCATTGGATATTTCGGCCTTCCGCTTCTGCCTGTAAAGGCTACGGACTGCGGCATAATAATCGATAGAAGTCTTCTTAATCTGGTCCAACTCATCTGTCACGGCGGCGAATTGATCAACAGCAGACACACCGAATCTGGCCCAGATCCATTCGTCGTTCCCGGTTTCGTCGAGGCGGTAGTTCACGGGATCGATCCACGGATCGACGACAAAACGTCCAATCGCGTCACGCGGATTGGACGGGCCAAGCACCGGCAGAACCAGGTAGAACCCCTCGCCCACGCCCCAGAACGCCAAGGTCTGACCAAAATCCTCATCATGTTCCTCAAAACCCGCGCTCGACGCCACATCAACGATCCCGGCGAAACCGATGGTGGAATTCATGGCAAAACGACCAACCGTGGTCATCGCTCGCTCAAACTCACCCTGCAAAACATCGTTGATGAAAACCAACGGAGCCCTGAGGTTTGAAAGAAAGCTATTGATCATGTAGCGGATATGGGATGGCATTGCGTTATACACGCCCGCAACGGGACGCATCACGACGTCATAGAAGCCCTCATTAAATGAGAATATGGCGCGGTTGAAACCTTCAAGCGGGTCATTCTGATCGTCCTCAGCCTGGGCAAGCTGTGCCGTCAGCAGAAACTTCTTCGCCACAGGTGGCGAATCCATCCCAGCAATCTCTACTGCGAGAGGCTTGGTCTCTACCGGTTTAGCAAATGCACCCGTCAACGGCACACTGACCAGTGCACACGCAAACAAGGCCGGTACCAACCGGCCCATCCAATGCTTCATCGGAAGCCCCCGCTTCAATATTGTTTCTATCGCCATGTTTTTACTTCTGGCCGTTTTCTGTTTTTGGATAATCTCACAACCTACCATCAAGTAAAACCCTGAATCGACAGGTTTTTGAATGTTTTTTAGTCCCCCTCGCCCACCTTTTTCTCTTGGCGGACAGACAGGAGTTTCACATTAAAATATCAATAGAGCCACCGTATTCTGCGGGTTTCACCTACTCTATATTAGTTTAAGAACATATTCCAAACCCGATGGGTTAGCGGCGCCGACAGTTATCGAGCCGTATTCAAAATGAATATAGTTATTATTTTATTACCGAAGTTTGCTGGAAATCACCGTCATTTTACCGGATTTACCCGAATCGCGCCGAATTCCATTCAGGCATCTGATTCTGTCATCGGGAGATCAGCCGTCGTCACAAGATTGCCGAAGGACTTCATAAGCAGACGCCTCAAGTGGAGTCACAAACCGGTGATTGGGGCTGTTTATACTCGATACCTTTGCGCATTCAGTGAAAACTGCACTAATGAATTTTGAACATGGTCACAACATTGATCGGCGGCGCGTGACGACGGCACTGTCTGCGATGCTCTTCACGTGGCCACTGTTGCTGCCAGGCCATGGCATTGCCCTGGCGAATGCCGACGCTGCGCCCACATTTCATGGATACCGCCGCACATTTGTAGAAATGAGGCCCCGTCCCCCTGCCCCGACGACACCTCTGCTGACTGAGTCCGGCGGTGTCACCAACATTGTCAGAATGGCTAAAACAAACGGTCGCGTTATCCTCATCAACTTCTGGGCGACCTGGTGTCCGACGTGCCTACAGGAATTACCGACTCTTGACCGGCTTCAGGCTATCTATAGCGAAACTGATCTTCGCGTTATTCCTGTGTCGGGTGAAACCGTGGGGTTTGCCCGTATGCGCGCTTATTTCAACCGGCTGAGCATTGCAAATCTGGATTTGTTCCGAGACCCCGATAACGTGAGTGCATCAGCATTGGGGGTAAATCACGGTCTTCCCTATTCATTTATCATCGACCGGAACGGCATGGTGGCCGGGTATATGGCCGGTGGGGCGGATTGGGATTCACCGGACGCACGAAACCTGATCCAGTATTTTATTGACCGCTAGTCGTGTTTCGGCTGGAAATTTGCTGCGGCATCCGCCACATAACCAATGCGTCGCTGGCGGCGCAGCAGACTGCCTGATGAACTGATAGTAGAATTGGTGATCGAGAAGCCCCACATGAGTGAGCAAGCAACCAGAAAATTTCGCATCATCCTGGCCCGCCCCCGTGGTTTTTGCGCCGGGGTCGAGCGGGCCATTGAGATTGTCGAACGTGCAATCGAACGATACGGTCCGCCGATTTATGTTCGTCATGAAATCGTGCACAACAAGCACGTTGTTGAATCCCTCAGAGCACGAGGCGCTGTTTTTGTTGATGAAGTCAGCGATATTCCCGATGGGGCAGTAACCATATTCAGCGCCCACGGTGTGGCGGAATCCGTGGAAACCGAAGCCCGGTCAAGAAACCTGCCGGTTATTGATGCGACCTGTCCCCTGGTCACCAAAGTCCATTATGAAGGACAACGACAGGTAAAGGGTGGTCGACAGGTGGTGCTTATTGGGCACTCCGGTCACCCCGAGGTGGAAGGAACACAGGGCCGCATTCCGGGTGGCGTGTTGCTGGTCACCAATGTGGCGGACGTGGACGCCATCGCCC
>JAJFIE010000053.1 GCA_021775275.1 Rhodospirillales bacterium
GCCACCAGCGATGTCAGGCTGTCCAGCGTCGGTTTCTTTTCGCGCTCACCATCAAGATTTACGACAACACCCACGATACGATAATCCCTTCATGACTGGCATTTTTCTACCAGATTTCCGGATCGGTAAATATGATCTAACGCAATGCGCCCTTGATCCCGGTTCTTTTGTCTCTTGACCCCAGGCCTTTGTCTCTTGACCAATGGCCCTTTGAACGGGAGCATAGGGAGGCGGCTGTAATATGGTCAAGCACGTCGCCGCAATTCTTCGTGAACCAACAGCCAGGAATCTTGTATTTCATGATCGACCCTATATCAAATGATTGAACTGACGCGCACCAATGATCCTGTTTTGTTATCCTGGCTGGTCTGTCATCTGGAGGCCGCAGGGGTGGAATCCATGATTTTTGATACCCACACCAGCATTCTGGAAGGCAGTATTGGCGCCATCCCCCGGCGGGTCATGGTGTTAGCAGAACAGGAGGCCCACGCGCGGCGCATTCTTGAGCTTGCGCCGTCCATTGATGACGGTGCTGATATGGCCTGCGAAAGCGCCGAAGAAAGTGTCGATGAAAACAGCGGCCTGGAGATTTGGTCGCCTGATCCGGTGAAATCGTGATGAAATCCACCAATGGTGTGTTCACCGAGAATGTAACCGTAGACCGACTGTTGGGTGACCGTGTCGAACTACGCCAGCCGGTCAACGGATACAGAGCCGCCATTGATCCGGTGTTTCTGGCGGCTTCCATTCCGGCCAGTGCGGGGGACAGTATTCTTGATGCCGGGTGTGGCACTGCCGCCGCTGCTTTGTGCCTGGCGGCCCGGGCCCCGGATGTTGCCGTAACGGGTCTTGAATTGCAGCCGGAAATGGTCCGGTTTGCGCGGGAGAATATTGACGCCAACGCCATGGGCGCGCGGGTCGGCATTATGCAGGGCGATGTGGCGAACCCGCCCCATGACGTTCTTGATCGACTGTTCGATCATGTGATGGCCAACCCGCCTTATATGGAAGCGCGCGCGGGCAACCCGCCGCCTGATCCGATCCGTGCCACCGCCATGGTGGAAGGGGACGCCGGGATCGAAACCTGGATCACCTTCGCCGCAAGTGTGCTTAAATCCAAAGGAACATTTACGCTGATCCACCGGGCGGAGAGACTGGCCCATATCCTGTCCGCCATGGAGGGACGGTTTGGTGATATCCGTGTTTTCCCCTTGTGGCCGGGACCCGGTATGGACAAGCCGGCTAAACGATTGCTGGTGCAGGCGCGGAAAGGCGTCAATTCGCCATTGAGTTTACTGCCGGGGATGATCCTGCACCAACAGGACGGAAGTTATACTCACGATGCAGAGACCGTTTTGCGGCAGGCTGCGCCAATTCATGTATAGCGGTCATGTATAGCGGATTGCGATGAACACAGACGGAGCGTATCCTTAAGCATCATGGGAATATTATCGAAAATCCCCTTTGTGGGTCGTAAAACGCCGGTGGTTGGCGTCGTTCGTTTGAACGGTGTGATCGGGCAGGTCGGCCCGTTGCGCCGAGGACTCTCCCTGAGCGCGTTGGCGACCACGTTCAATCGTGTTTTCCGGTTGCGGGGATTGTCTGCGGTAGCGCTCATAGTGAATTCACCGGGGGGTTCGCCGGTGCAGTCGGCCATGATCTGTCGCCGGGTCCGCGAACTGGCGCGGGAAAAGGATATCCCGGTTATTGCCTTTGCCGAGGATGTGGCGGCTTCCGGGGGATACTGGCTGACCCTGGCGGCGGATGAAATCTATGCGGATGAGAATTCCATCATTGGCTCCATCGGTGTTGTCAGTGCGGGATTTGGATTTACCGGGTTGATGGAAAAGATCGGTTTGGAGCGGCGCGTGCATACAGCGGGTGAGCGGAAAGCCATGCTTGATCCGTTCCGCGACGAAAATCCCGAGGATGTCGAGCGCCTGAAAGCGCTACAGACGGAAATGCACGATAACTTCCAACATGCGGTGAAGACCCGCCGGGGCGGTCGGTTGAAGGCAGAAGACGATGTCCTGTTCAGTGGCGAGTTCTGGTCCGGGCGGCGGGCGCAGGAACTGGGACTGATTGATGGCATTGGTGATTTGCGGGCCGTCATGAAAGACCGCTTCGGCGACGAAGTGCTTTTCCGTCTGGTGGGACCGAAGAAGCCCTGGTGGCGCATTGGTGGCGGACGACTGCCGGGCGGTGAAACGGGCGCACTTGGATTTTGGGCAGATGATCTGATCGCAGCCGTCGAGGAACGCTTCTTATGGGGCCGATTCGGCCTCTAGATAAATCAGTGCAATAAACCAAGGTCTTGACCCCATGGCCTTAACACCCCTAAAAGATCGACCATGTTCGGATTTTCTCTCTCAAAACTTTTGTTCACCGCTGTTGCCATCGCCCTGGTGATTTACGGCTTTCGCTGGATCGGGCAAATGCAGCAACGCAACGATCAGCGCTTCAAGCAACGCAAGACTGCCCGGAAACCGGGAGGTGCAGCGACATCCGCGCAGCGCAATGCACCATCTGCAGCTGATGCGGGAGACGTAGAAACCATGATCGAGTGCAAGATTTGTGGCTCTTACGTCGCCGCCAGTGGTGCGCGGTCGTGCGGTCGAGACAACTGTCCCTATCCGGGTTGAAATAACGCCGTTTTATCCCCGATTTGCATCGTGTTGACCGACCTTTGGGCGGTGGCTATGTTGCGCTGCACTGTAAACACCCGCCAAAAAACCTGAAGGGGCCGGACGCATGTCCATCAGGGCCGACATATCGAG
>JAJFIE010000521.1 GCA_021775275.1 Rhodospirillales bacterium
CGACTGCGGTCGCAATCCCCTGCCCCAGAGGGCCGGTGGTGGTTTCAATTCCCGGGGCATGCCCATATTCCGGATGGCCTGCCGTCCTCGCACCCAATTGGCGAAAATTCCGGATTTCCTCGATGGTCATTTCCGGATAACCGGTCAGATACAGCAAGGAATACAGCAGCATCGAACCATGCCCTGCCGAAAGCACAAACCGGTCACGATCAGTCCATTCCGGGTCAGCCGCATCAAACTTGAGATGTTCGGAAAACAGTGCTGTTGCCACATCGGCCATGCCCATGGGCATCCCGGGATGACCCGAGTTAGCCTGCTGTACCGCATCAGCAGACAGGAAGCGGATGGCGTTCGCCATTTCCAGATGATTTGCGGGGAACACGGCCGAAGAGGCATTATCTGACCGTGTTGAGTCGTCTTGAACCAGAGGCGTATCAACACCCGACATATAGTGTCTCCTGCACGTTTAGTTTGCCTACAGAATACGGCTCTGCTTGTCGCGAATCCTCAGGCAAATGTCCAGCACCACTGGTGGTATTTTTTTACCAAAAACGTGATTTCAGCCTAAATTCTTGATATAATAGCGTAATAATTATATGACATTCGATATTGGGGGTTATCGGGAGAACCCGGTGACGGCATGTTGAGTTAGCTGAATATGCCAACATGCGACATTTCTACAGTCACAGAACGTGAATGACGTCATTGTGTGCAATGACGTGTTTGGGCTGGGGATGGAAACTTAGCCATGTCGTCATTGAACGGACGACTTCGCAGCCTTGATGTAGCTGTACGGGACTGGGATATGGATCAGGCACTACCGGAACAAATGATTGCCATCAGCGATGAGGATCGGGACTCGCTGTGGACTCTGCCATTGGTCATGATGCCAATAGAAAACCATGCCCTGAAACAAACAAAGATGGTGAAAAACAGCAATCTGGAAAGCGTCATTGAGATGTTCAATGAACGCAATACGGGCAAGGGTCACATTCGTCCGGATGATATCGCCGAGGTTTTTTCCAATGTATCGGCGGCGGATTTCAACCTCATTCATAATCTGGCGGAACTCCGGAGCTACGATGTCTACAGTCTTCGCATTACGCTCCGCCAAAACGGCATTGAAATCGATAACTACGACGATCTGAAATTGTCGGAAGAAAAACAGAACGAACTGCAAACCTACATGCGTCCCTTCATGGAACAGATTGTCCTCAATCTCTATGGGCCAGAAGGATCTGCTAATGCCAATGCCGATGACAACTGGATGTCAATCTTTCAGCATCCCGATATACAAGGCACGCGAAACCGGTTGAAGAATATGGCGGGGAAAATGGATATCCCGCTGTACGAAATCCCGGGCTTCATTCAGGAATACGGTGATGCCTATCTATCGGTGGCCTATTACCGGGAATGCCTGGACCATATTCAACCGTCAATCCGGAATTTCCTGGATTCCGCTACGGAAATTCTGGAGCACCAGCAGCTATCGCAGAACTATTCCCTGACCAAAGCGTGCGGGCGAATGAAAACAAAGGTTGAAAAGATCGAGGGCGCGCTCGGCCATCAATTCGCGTTCTTCGGGCAATCGAATTCGCAAATGTGGAAAGATATGTCCGCTGAATCGTTTCATACTTTCCGCGAGTCCGTACATAAAAACCACACCAGAATGGGTGGCATGATGTGCGCGCTGGCCATCAAAATGAATTTATGGATGGAAAAATTCCCAAACCGCGACGATGGTGGCCCCATGCGACGTGCGGACTTCATCCTCACGGACATGGGCCAAGGCTGGTAAACACCACCATCAACTGATTGCGGTACGAAACCGGTCAGGATTAATTCGGTGCGCACTATACCGCGTGATGTCCCAGTGCAGCCTTCACCATATGGAACGTTATCAATAATTGGGACAACGCGAGAGTATGACTGACCTCCGTGTCCTTTCCTTCACCGAAGCTTCCCAATTTATCCCTCAGATATTGCGCCTCGGGAATGAGGTTCCACAACAGATCTTCCATGCCACGGGCCCGCTGCTCACCGATAGTTCCGTGGATCTCCAGAACATCGACCGGCTTGCCGTCCCGGTCTCGCGACAATTCAAGCTTGATACCAGCCTTCGCGCCGGCTTCGATGATTGGTGACAAATCGGGATGCGGTAATGTCGGTCGCAGGGTGTGGCGTACATTCAGTCCCGCACCCATTTCACTGGCATTGTCTTCCGGAGAAAAAAACTGGACAACCACATCGGCAAAGGTGCGTTGCGGGCGAATATACCGCTCGCTGGCATTGGCCCGGTAGCGCAGGGCAACCATTACGTCCTTACGTGAATAACCACGCACACTGGTATCGCGCTGAATTTTCCACCGAACCCGTAAATCCTCGGGTGGCTCCAGGTATACTTTCACGTCGTAGCAATCGCGCATGGCGCGGGTCGAATACCCTAATAATCCTTCGACAATGATGTATTCGCGCGGTTCGACGTATTCGGCTGGACCAAGCGTGCCGTCATCATGGTTGTAGACAGGTTTCAGAACCGGTTTTCCTTGACGAAGCAGCTGCATATGCTGCTCAAGGATATCGATGTAGTTCGCCGCCGGCTCCAACGCCGTTACCCGCCGCTCACTTCGCTGTTCGCGTGAAAATCTGTGATAGTCATCCGTACAGATGCTGACCACGCGGTCCGAGCCCAGAATATTGGCGATACCCTGCGCCAGGGTCGTCTTGCCGGATGCGGAATCACCGACAATGCCGAGAATGATTGGACGATCGGATAAGCGGTTTGTTGGCATCAGATTACTTCAATATTAACCGAGGCTATTCTAATAGCCGTCTGATCCGACGAGAAACCGTGCGACGGCTTGCGCCCGATTGTTGACGCCGAGCTTTTCATACAGATTTTTCAGGTGAAACTTGACGGTATTCAGAGAGATTCCCAACTCACGAGCAATCTGTGAATTCGTCCGTCCATCAGCCAGCGATACCAGCAGGTCCCGCTCACGGGGTGTCAGCGCATCCATTCCTTCGCTTACCGGCGCATCCACGCTCATAAACGGAAAGACCATACGGCCTTCCGCCACAGATACGACGGTATCGATCAGCATCTGGGGGCTGTCCTGTTTCGAACAAAAACCGGCGCCGCCAAGTTGCAGGACCTGTCGCGCCACGCCTGGTTTGATGCTCCCCGTATAAACAACAATCCTTGGTGCATCCGTAACACTTTTCAATCCGGCGAGGACATCGCGTCCGTTCATAAACGGCATTTCCCAACCAATAACAGCAATATCGAAGCTGAGTCGCTCAACAGCTTCCATGAAGCGTTCCCCATCAGCGGCAGTCGCGATGATTGAAAAGCGTTTATCATCGCCAAATATCTTGCTCAGCCCTGAGAGAACCAGCGGACTTTTATCGACAAGAACAATATTAATGGAAGTCATCACCAGGTTCCATTTGCTACCCATAAACTCCAATGCACCCTACCTTTTTGGGTAGGGAGCGGTCGAAGCTACCGACACCCAAGCCGTGTGTAAAGAAAAAAACACTTTATTTCAGCATCTTATATAACCTACCTGAATTCCCTACCCGGAGCGGATAAAACGACCGTATTCGCCGTGTGGAGGCCCTATTAATGGACAGAAAAACATCCTATTGTGTGATGTGGATCACAGACGGTGACAGTGCATCCGGCTATGGTCACGATAAGATTCGTCTTGAATCTTATCTCTGTACCTCCCTGTTAAACTTGCCGGGTCACATCGACCCGGCACTTTTTTTGTATATTTCTTCTTAAGGGAGGAAATGGGGTGACCGACGGGACTCGAACCCGCGACAACCGGCACCACAAGCCGGGGCTCTACCAACTGAGCTACGGTCACCACTATGTTCTTCTTGGGGCTTTCTTTAGACGTTGGGCTTTCGTCCGTCAAGCGCCCCCACCCCGTGCATGGGTTGGGCAAAAAAAGAGCCGCCAGAGAAGGCGGCCCGAGTGCAGCGATGAAGCGCCAGAGGAGTGCGAGGACTCCTCCGACGCGTCAACGTTACTTGTGCTCGTAGCCCTCTGCGTGGAGCTTAGCCGCTTCCAGTGTGGATTCAGCCGTCGAAATTTTACGAGCTTGGGCCAGTTTCGTCTTATCCTGGAATATGGCGTCTTCCTCTTCGAGGACCGCATTTTCCATTTTCATCTGGATAAGGTGCCAGATGACCCACGAGGCAATCCCGGCAATCGCCAGCATCATCTCGGTACCAACGAAAGGGTATAGTTCAAACACTTCGTTGAGATTCGTGTTCCAGGTTTCAAGTCCTGTCGACATGAGATGTTCTCCTTAACCTATCAGATCAGGCCACGACTACGGGCTTCCTCTTCCGTAGCGGCATAGACTTCCGCTTCGTCGAGATAACGACCATGGAATTCAGCCAGATCAAGGCCCGCAAATTCAACACGTTCCGGAATACGCAGCAGACCCATGCCGTTGAGGACTTTCGAAACGATCCACGCGGGGATGAAGCCGAGCACCCAGAACATGATAATGGCGCCGGCAAACTGACCCCACGGCGTGATGGGCGCATAGTCGGCATTGAAGGACGAAGGATAGCCCCATAACATGACACCCGCCGCACACACACCAAAGAAACCGGCGTAGCCGTGTACAGCCACCGCGCCGACCGCATCATCAATCTTGAATTTGCGTTCGACCCAGAAATGAAGCTTGTACATGAAGACCACACCGACGGCCGCGATGAACATGGCCTGAATGGGATGATACAGATCGTTGCCGGCTGAGGCCGCGATCACACCCGCCAGGCCCGAAGAATAGGTCCAGAAAGCGTCACCCTTG
>JAJFIE010000522.1 GCA_021775275.1 Rhodospirillales bacterium
CGTGGAACCCGGATCGCACCACGGGCGGATCGTCCGGCGGTTCCGGCGCGGCTGTGGCTTCCGGGTGCGTGCCGTTTGCGGAAGGCACCGACATGGGCGGCAGTGTGCGAATCCCCGGCGCGTTGTGTGGCATCGTCGGGCACAAGCCTTCACTCGGCCGCATCCCCATGGACATCATTGATACCACCTTCGACAATATCTCCCACTTCGGGCCGCTGACGCGCACGGTGTCCGATGCGGCGCTGTTTCTCGACACCGTTCAGGGTGAGGACCCGTCTGATATTCAGTCCCTGCCCCGGTGTGATCTGAGCATCCCCGTTCCCTCCGACGTCAAAGGGATGTCGCTGGCGTACGATATGGATTGTGGCTATTGCGCCGTCGAACAGGGTATCGCCGACAACATGATGGCCGTCGTCGCCGCGCTCCGCGATGCAGGCGCAACCGTTACCGAGGTGGACCTCGGCTGGGATCGACGCATCGTCGATCTTTGGAACGAAACCTGGGGTGTGTTCATGGCGGCTGCCTATGACAACCTGACGGATGTACCTCTTGATGAAAACCGGGACCGTATGAGCAAGGGACTGGTTGCCCTCATTGAACTGGGACGGGACGTCAGCGCCGTCCAGTCCCGGCTTGGTGAGTTTGAACGCACCAAATACTGGCGCAAACTGGCCGCCATCCTGGAAGACCACCATGCCCTGCTTTGCCCGACCATGGCAATCGTCGCGCCACCGGTTGAAAAACGGGACAACGACTACGGCTGGGACGATGAAGACGGCATGATGCATTGCATGGATATGACCGGGCAGTTCAACTACACCGCCCAGTGTCCGGCCCTGTCTGTGCCGTCCGGTTTTTCGGAAGGCCTGCCGACGGCGATACAAATTGTCGCCCGGAAGTGGGACGATGCCCTGGCGCTTCGGATCGGCGCCGCTGTCGAGGCTGTTCTGCCGTGGGCGGATTCGCGCCCGGCGCTATGAGGCGGACAAACGTCCTTCGATCCGGATCGCAAATTTTTCGCCATGGTGCGGTTTGCAAAGATGGGCGGGATGCCGTATCGGTTTTCACGAAATAACATTCCTGATGGAGTTTTCGGGACATGCGGACCGGTGGACAAATTCTCGTAGATGCGCTGCGCACCCAGGGTGCGGATCTGGCCTTCGGCGTGCCGGGCGAGAGCTATCTTGCCGTGCTGGACGCCTTGCATGACACGCCGGACCTGCGCTTCATCATCTGCCGTCAGGAAGGTGGCGCAGCCATGATGGCCGACGCCTATGGCAAGATGACCGGCAGGCCCGGCATCTGTTTTGTCACCCGCGGTCCGGGCGCGACAAACGCCAGCGCCGGGGTGCACATCGCGCAACAGGATTCGACGCCGATGATCCTGTTCATCGGCCAGGTCGCCCGCGATCAGGTGGACCGCGAAGCCTTTCAGGAAATCGACTACCGCCGCATGTTCGGCCAGTTGGCCAAATGGGTCGCCCAGATCGACGATGCCGCCCGTATTCCCGAATACATCAGCCGGGCCTACCACACGGCGACCACGGGACGCCCCGGCCCCGTGGTGCTGGCCCTGCCGGAAGACATGCTGCGCGACCTGACCGATGCAGCGGACGTATCGCCTCATGTTCCCATTGAACCGTCCCCCGACATGGCGGACCTGGAACGCATGGAAACCATGCTGGCGGCGGCCAAACGTCCGCTGGTCATTGTCGGCGGTGGCGGCTGGGATGCGGAATCCTGCGCCGACTTAAGGCGCTTTGCTGAAAGCTGGAATCTGCCCATCAGCGCTTCGTTCCGCGCCCAGGACCGCATGAACAACGATCACGCACACTACGTCGGCGACGTCGGCATCGGCATCAACCCCAGACTGGCGGAGCGGGTCCGGGAGGCGGATGTCATAGTGGCGCTGGGCGCGCGTTTGGGCGAAATGACCACATCCAATTACACCCTCATTGCGCCACCCGAGCCCGGACAGGCCCTGATCCACGTGCATCCGGGGGCCGAAGAACTCGGCCGTGTCTACCGCCCGACCCTCGGCATCAACGCCGGCATGAAATCGTTCCTGAAAGCGGCCGCCGGCATGAACGCCCGCCCCGGCAATCATACTGACTGGGTCACCGGCGCCCGTGCCGATTACGAACAATGGAACGATGAGGTCGCGCCCGTCCCGGGTGACGTGCACATGGGAGAAATCGTCCTGTGGCTGCGCGAGAACTTAGGATCGGACGCCTTCATCTGTAACGGCGCGGGCAATTTTTCATCGTGGTTTCATCGGTTTTATCGCTATCGGGACTACCGCACCCAGCTGGCGCCGACCAGCGGTTCCATGGGCTACGGCGCGCCCGCCTGCGTCGCCGCCAAAATCACCTTCCCGGACCGCGAAGCCATCGCCATCGCAGGCGACGGTGATTTCCTGATGCATGGACAGGAATTCGCCACCGCCATGCAGTATGGCGCAAACGTTATCATCATTGTCGTCAACAACGGTATGTACGGCACCATCCGCATGCATCAGGAGCGCGAGTATCCCGACCGCATTTCCGGCACGGAATTGAGCAACCCGGATTTCGCCGCTCTGGCGCGATCCTACGGCGGGCACGGTGAAACCGTCGAACGGACAGCGGACTTCGCCGCCGCCTTTGAACGCGCCCGGCAAGCGGGAAAACCGGCCCTGATTGAAGTCAAGGTTGACCCCGAGGCGATTACGCCAACCATGAGCCTCAGCGCCATTCGCGCAACTGCGCTGGCTAAAAAAAGTGACTGAAAACGGGCTGAACGATCTTGGAACCCCGACTTAAATCCGAACTATGGGTCAAGGCATTGGTGCGCAAGCTCGATGTCGATTTGATGACAGCCATGGTCACCCGTTCCGGTGACTCGGAAGCCGGGGCCATTTATCTGAAACTCAATTTTCTCAACGGCGAATGCCGGGTTCTGAACCGTACCTATGGCGAGGATGGCGCACGGCTATGGTCCAGCGCCACCGGCGACGCCCCTGTGGACGAGGCCCACGCCGATGACTATCTGCAACGCCAGATAAATTTCGATCCCGATTGCTGGATCGTGGAGATAGAAGACCCGGGCGAGCGGTTCTCGCCCGATGATCTGGTGGCCTGAATTCGTTACGCCGTGCGCTTTATGAGATGAACGCCGAAGTCGGTCGCCACCGGGCCAC
>JAJFIE010000523.1 GCA_021775275.1 Rhodospirillales bacterium
TTGCTGGCGCTGGACCCGACACCTCTGGACGAAGCCCTGTGTTTCGCCAAGGGATCACACGGCGACGACGTGACCTATAAAGCCATACATTTTCGCGACCATATCCCTTTCGGCGGGCAACGGGATGATCAATATGTGCATATGCCCGATGTTGATGGCGATGGAAAATTCGAGGTGATCGGTTGGGCGCTGAAACCCGGGGACTGTCTGATTTTTGATCTTCGCACTTTGCATCGGGGTCCCAACACCGGCAGCCCGGCCGGTGACATGCGGCGTCGCTATTCGCTCCGCTTCGGCACGCCCAACACGGTTTTTAACCCCAGGGGTGCGTGGACATCAGAAATTTCGGAACACCTGACCCGATTGGGACAACAACCGGGCACAGTCCTGAATACGCCGCTGACCCCTCAGCTTTCACCTGTGGATTTTCGCGCATAGTGTCGCGGCTCCACGCGCCCTGCCATTTCGGCGACGATGACCACGTCGCTGCGTGGAAATGACCGGCAGGCCAGGGCCAGGTCGGCGTCAATCTCATCCATACTGAGTGCAGACCACATGAATGGCGCCAGCTTGATCTGGCCGGACCGGATTCGCACCTTGCACGAACCGCATTCGCCCCGTTGGCAATTACTGAAAAGATGGATGCCACAATACGCAGCACCGTCCAACACACTTTCATCAGGACTACAGTCAAAACTCGCGCCACAGGGCTGAATTTCAATTCGATGAAACATGTGGTCTTCCTTCCTCATCTTCAATGCCCACCCATGAGGTCGGGGCGACCGTGGGCTCATAGATCGTCAGGAAAGTATAAGGTAACTTGGATATTATGCTTTTTCATTCTTCATATTGGCAGAGAGATTTTGACTCCTGACGAATAAACCTACCAAACGGTCTTCACCGCATGCACACAAGACCAAAGCGCAGTTGATTGAGGAACTCACAGCGCTGGAATGCGATGTTGCTCTGCGGGATTCAGGTCAACCTGCAATGGCCAGCGCAAGCGACCTGTTTCGCGCCAGTTTCGATTCCAGCACCAACCTGATGGCGGTGACCCGTGTCAGTGATGGTCGCCTTTACGATGTCAACCGTGCCTGGCAGGAAACTCTGGGTTACACACGCGAAGAAGTCCTGGGAAAAACAGCGATTGAACTGGGAATCTGGCATGCGCCCGAGGAACGCGCCGCCATGATCGATACCCTGAAAAAAGACGGGGTGGCTCGTAATTTCAGAGTGACGTTGCAGACAAAGGGCGGTGAGTTGCTTGAGTGTCTTATGACCATGAACATGCTTGATTCCTCTAACCAGGAATACCTGCTGTTTTCCGCCTATGATGTATCGACCCTCAAATCCTTACAGAAAGAACTCCGCCAATCCCATGATGAGTTGGAACAACGAATCGAGGAGCGCACCCGTGAGCTGAGTACGGAGATTGAAGAACGCGAGAAAATCACTTCCCATTTGCGCGAACGCGATGCCCAATATGCCCATGCCGAACGCATTGCGCGTACCCACAACTGGATCACGGACGCCGAATTTGATGAGTGGATCGCGTGTTCGAAGAATACCGAACATGTGCTAAAAACGCCGATCAATCAACTTCTCAGTCCAAATTCGAAGTTTCTCTCATACATCCACCAAGATGACATATCCCGGGTGAGAGAGACCTTCGCTGATGTCAGGCGAAACCCTCACCCCTACGCTATCGAATACCGTTTCTGCCCCCCGGGAGGCGAGTTGCTGTATCTCCGGGATGGGGGTGAACCTGTCTACGATGATGCCGGAACGCTGGTTTCCTTCCGTGGCACCACACAGGACATCACCGAACTGCGCAAACAGGAGGAAGAGCTACACCGCCAAGGCGTCATGTCGCAACAGGCAGCAAAAATTGCAGGCCTCGGTCATTGGGTATGGGACGAGATTGAAGACCGCTGCATTTATTGCACAGAGGAGGTTCCTGGTCTCTACGGTGTTACCATGGAAGAATTCATGGGCCTGGGCACCCGGACATTTGACGAACTGGAACGTATTCATCCTGATGACCGCATACAGGTTATGGATACTTTCGAACGATGTGTCGCCAATGGTGATGACTACCAGCAAGAATACCGCCTCTTGCACCCCGACGGCACCATTCGCTGGATTCAGGATACCGGGATGATCTATGAAAGAGAAAATGGCCGGGTCAAATCGACGTTGGGGACTATACGCGATATTACACGACGCAAGATCGCCCAGCAGGCGCTGGAAGAAAGCGAATTACGCAACCGCGCCATCGTTGAAACCGCCGCTGACGGTATTATCACCATCGACGAAAATTGTATCATCGGCACCTTCAATCAGGCAGCCGAGCGCATATTTGGGTTCCGGCAATGTGAGGTCATCGGGAAAAACGTGGAATTCCTGATGCCGGAACCTTACGCGAGCCTCCATGACGGTTATGTATCGGCGTATCTGCGCACGGGCATCGCCAAAGTCATTAACATCGGGCGGGAGGTCGAGGGCCTCCGCAAGGACGGCAGCACCTTCCCCATGCTCCTTGCTGTCAGCGATGTTCAGACTACGGGGAAAAGAATTTTTACCGGCATCGTGCGTGATATTTCCGATTTCAAGGAGGTCGAACAACGCGCCCTTATAGCCAAAGAAGAAGCCGAACGGGCCAACGAAGCAAAAACGGATTTTCTGGCGCATATGAGCCATGAGTTCCGCACACCGCTGAACGCCATCATTGGCTTTTCACAGACCATGTCGAATGAGATTTTCGGTTCGCTCGGGCATCCTAAATATGTCGACTATATCGATGGCATCCAGAGCTCCGGACACCTGCTGCTGGATATTGTGAACGATATTCTTGATATATCGAAGGTCGAAGCCGGGGAAATGAAATTGTCCGAGACGGTATTTTCTCCCTCCCAGGTCATTCAGGAATGCATCACCGCGATGAACGGACCATCAACGAATGACGCACGGTCGCACATGGAGTTCAGCGACGGAACGTCCACGCTCCGCCTGTTGGCCGATGGGCGTTTGTTCAAACAGATTTTGTTAAACCTGCTGTCCAATGCAGTGAAGTTCACACCCGCTGATGGCATGATCAAGTTGGTTAGTGAACAGGACGATGATGGCGGATTGATTGTCCGCATCATAGATACGGGGTGTGGCATCCACGAGGAAGATTTAGCCCTGATAATGGAACCCTTCGGTCAGGCCCGCTCTGGCGCGCATACGGCTCACAAAGGGACGGGGCTCGGCCTGTCGCTCTCGAAAATTTTGACGGAATTGCACGATGCAACACTAAGTATGGAGAGTGAGGTCGACAAAGGCACCACTGTAATCCTCCGGTTCCCTGCACACCGTAGCGTCGAAACCACGTAAGGTTCAGAAAAATTCTCCGCCGCCGCCATCGGCGTCTGCATCATCTTCGGGCGTACCGAACAGGCTGGCCACATAGGCAAATTCTTTACGCAAGCCGC
>JAJFIE010000524.1 GCA_021775275.1 Rhodospirillales bacterium
ACGATCTTCTTAACGCGTTCGGCGACGTCACTCATACTCTAAATCCCCACGATCAATAGGTTAACATTGGTTCTTGAAAACACGATTTCCGCCCGGTTTTCCCGCACGAAAAGTGGCATTGAGGTAACACACTTTTCAAGGGATGACCAGTGGTCACCGGGCCATTGGAGCAGCGAGGTATCACGTTTTGTTATGACAGTGCAAGCCTCCGGATACCTCCATGGCCCAGACAACCGGAAATCCGCTAGATCATCGCCATTCCACCGTTCACATGCAGGGTCTGTCCGGTCACGTAGGCGGCTTCGTCACTGGCCAGATAAACCACGCTGGCGGAAATGTCATCGACCTCGCCCAGACGACCGGCCGGAATCCCCTTCAGGAGATTCTCCCTGATGTCGTCCGACAGGCCATCGGTCATCGCCGTAACGATAAAACCCGGGGCGACGCAGTTTACCGTGATTCCCCGCGACGCCACTTCCTGGGCCAGGGATTTCGACATGCCGACCATGCCCGCCTTGGACGCGGCATAATTGACCTGCCCGGCGTTGCCGGTGGCGCCGACCACGGAAGAAATGCTGATGATACGGCCCCAGCGTTGCTTCATCATACCTTTCAGGCATGCCCGGCTGAGGCGGAAGGCGCTGGTCAGGTTGACATCAATGACCGCCTGCCAGTCCTCGTCCTTCATGCGCATGGCGAGGGTATCGCGGGTCAGGCCCGCGTTATTCACCAGAATATGAACCCCGCCCATTTTCTCTGTTGCTTCGGCGATCAGCCCGTCCGGGCCTGCCGGATCACTCAGATCACAGGGCGTCACATGGCATCGCTCGCCCAGTTCACCGGCCAGTGCGGTCAGCGCCTCGACACGTGTCCCCGATATGGCGACCGTGGCCCCGGCGGCATGCAAATCGCGGGCGATTGCGCCGCCAATGCCACCCGATGCACCGGTGACGATGGCATTTTTGCCGGTCAGATCAAACATCATCTCTTCTCCTATAACTCGGCCAATACGGCATCCACATCATCGGGCGCACCGATATTCAGGGATTTCAGATCACGGTCGATTCGCCGGATCAGACCGCTGAGCACCTTGCCCGCACCGATCTCGACCAGCGTCTCGATTCCCTGATCTTTCATGAACACCACACTTTCCGTCCACCGCACCATACTGGTGACCTGCTCAACCAGCAGATCACGGATGGTATCGGCGTCGGCCACCATTGACGCCCGCACGTTCGCCACCAGCGGCACCACCGGATGGCTCATATGAACCTCGCCCAGGGCTTCTTTCATGACCTCTGCGGCGGGGGCCATCATGGAACAATGGAACGGCGCGCTTACGGGAAGCAGAATGGCCCGTTTGGCGCCCGCCGCCCTGGCCAGTTCCATGGCTTTTTCCACCGCCGCCGTCGCGCCGCTGATCACGACCTGTCCCGGTGCGTTGTCATTGGCCACCATGCACACGCCTTCGCTGGAGGCTTCCTCGGCCACGCCACGGACGGTTTCCAGATCAAGGCCCAGCACTGCGGCCATGGCGCCTTCGCCTACGGGTACAGCATCCTGCATGGCGCAGCCTCTGGTTTTAAGGAGGCGCGCCGTATCGGCGATGCTAAAGACACCCGCCGCCGCCAGCGCGGAATACTCGCCCAGGGAATGCCCGGCCACGAAGCGCGCCCTGGTGGCCAGATCGACACCGCCTTCTTTCTCCAGAACCCTGAGCGCCGCCATGCTGACGGCCATCAGGGCGGGCTGGGCATTCTCGGTCAGGGTCAGTTCGTCTTCCGGCCCCTCGAACATCAGCTTCGAGAGTTTTTGCTCCAGCGCGTCGTCAATTTCCTGAAATACATAACGGGCTTCGGCAGAAGCCTCGGCCAGTGCCTGGCCCATACCCACGGCCTGGGATCCCTGTCCGGGAAATACAAATGCAAAAGTCATGAGTCTCGCTTAAAATCATCAGGTGAATCGGTAGCCCGAGAGGACACCGACGAGGCGTATGAGTCAAGATTTCACCTGATACTTAAGATGTGTACGTCAATTGACGCAGGATTTTTCCTCACGACCGGAGATCAATGACCAACCTACCTTGCACTTTGCCTTCCGCGAGCTGATGGAAAGCGGAATTGATATCAGAAAATGGCACCGTCTCGACCACGCTTTTCACTTTTTCGGTTCGCGCCAGTTCCATAAGTTGCCGCAATTCCTGTCGGGTGCCGTCTGCGGAACCAAAAACCTGAATACCTCTTTCGATAATCTCGCCCGCCTCAAATGAAAGGGGATTGTTAGGCAGAGAAATTAAAATCAGACGCGCCCGGGCGCTGGCGGCATCAAGCATCTGACGCCAACTTGCGGAAACGGGAGCGAAATTGAAACAGGCATCCGCCCCGCCCAGGGACTGAATCTTTGTAGCCGGATCATCATCCGCCCGCACGGCCCAGTCGGCGCCAATTTCAAGGGCGTAAGCCAGCTTTTCTTCAGAAACATCGATGGCCATCACCTTCGCGCCGTAGTTCTTGGCCATTTGAATGGCGTAGGATCCGAGCCCCCCTGCCCCAAACACCACGGCAAGTTCTCCCGGCTCCAAC
>JAJFIE010000525.1 GCA_021775275.1 Rhodospirillales bacterium
CACAACGCCGGTCACGCTAAGGTGGCCGATCATGCCAAGGAAAACCGCACTATCGATGGGCGTCGAAACCGCGCTGGAGATCAGGATTCGCTGCGCAAACGGTCGGCCGGTAAAGGAATAGACGGCCCAATCAGCGAACTCGCTGATCAGAAAGGCGGTGATAGAAGCCATGGCCACAAACGGATCAGCCATGACATAGGAAATCACCCCGGCAACCAGCATGGCAAGAATCACACGATGGCCGACTTCACGCTGGGCAAAGTCACGGGCAATAAAGATAAAGCCAACAATAATTGATACCGGGGGCCATTTCTCACCACCTGGCAGGTCAACAAGCGGCACGACGGTGAACAGCCAGTTTACCAGAACGATCAGTGCGACATATCCGAAAGTATATTGTAGCTTCATGATTATTATTCTTGGTCCAGTGATTCAGGAAACGCCGCTACTACAGCGGCAGCCTGATATCATAAGGCCTTGATAATCGCGAGCACTAAATCTGAGGATACGCCAGGTGACGCCACGTCAACTAACCGAAAACATCCGCACACACGCCCTGTCAATCGGGTTTGACGCCGTGGGATTCACGGATGCCATGGGCAATGAAAAAGATGCCGCAGCGCTAGCCGCCTTCATTGACCAGGGGCGACACGGCGATATGGCATGGATGGCGGACACCATGGACCGGCGATCATCGCCAACTGCGCTGTGGCCCGAAGCACGCTCTGTAATCGCACTCGGCATGAGCTACGTCCCCCGCACGGACCCATTGGCGATTCTTGGGCAACCGGACCGGGGCGCTGTCAGCGTTTATGCCCAAGGCCGTGACTACCATGACATTATCAAAAAACGTCTGAAAGCGCTGGCCCGCTGGCTGGTCGAAACTCATGGCGGCGAGGTGAAGGTCTTTATCGACACCGCACCGGTGATGGAGAAACCCCTGGCCTCGCGTGCCGGACTGGGCTGGCAGGGAAAACACACCAATATGGTCTCCCGGAAATTTGGATCGTGGCTGTTTCTGGGTGAAGTATTCACCACTCTCGACCTCGCCACGGACGCACCGGAACCTGACCACTGCGGCAGTTGTGATAAGTGCCAAACGGCCTGTCCCACAGGGGCGCTGGACGAGGCTTACCGTATGGATGCGACCAAGTGCATTTCCTACCTGACGATTGAGCACAAGAACCACTTGCCCTCCGACTTGATGGAAAAAATGGGAAACCACCTCTATGGCTGCGATGACTGCCTGGCAGTGTGCCCATGGAACAAGTTCGCGACTCCAGCAAAGGAAGAAGCCTTCCTGCCCCGCGCCGAAATGACCGCACCGCGTCTGGCTGATCTTTTGAATCTGGATGATGCCGGGTTTCGTGAGGTTTTTTCCGGCTCCCCTATCAAACGAACCGGGCGGGACCGCATGGTCCGCAATGCGTTGGTTGCGGCGGGAAACAGTGAAAACCCGGATATGTTGCCAAAAATTCGCCCCCTGTTGAACGATCCAGCCGAGATCGTCCGCCATACCGCGCACTGGGCAGAGAAGCGCGTGATGAATAGAGAAGGTTGACCCAAGAGATTTGCGCCGTACCCTGTGCACCAACAATGCCCCTTGTATGGGGACAACGATGGGATGACGTGTTCATGACCCTTGTATTTTGCCGCGCCAAATACCTGTTTTCTGTTGTAGCGTTAACGACTCTGCTGTCTTTTTCGCCCTCGGTTTCGGCCCAGGACGCTCTGGCTCCCGGCGCCGTGTTCAAGGACTGCGACAACTGCCCCGAACTGGTGGTGGTCCCTGCCGGTCTTTTCGTCATGGGATTGGGAGGAAAAACCGCCCGCGAAGGCCCACCGCACCGGGTCATTATCGCCAAACCGTTTGCCATTGGCCGTTTTGAAGTCACCTTCGATCAATGGGGGGCCTGCCAGATCGAAGGTGGATGTGGTCATGATCCCGATGACCACCAATGGGGTCGCGGCACACGTCCGGTTATCAATGTGGATTTTGAC
Organism: Rhodospirillales bacterium; assembly: GCA_021775275.1. GTDB lineage: Bacteria > Pseudomonadota > Alphaproteobacteria > Rhodospirillales > Casp-alpha2 > JAJFIE01. The sequence goes on from JAJFIE010000525.1 coordinate 2,002, forward strand.
CGCGTCATGGAATACGTCAACTGGATCAGTACAAAAACCGGACATCAATACCGGGTGCCCAGTGAAGCCGAATGGGAATATGCCCACCGCGGCGGAACTGTGACGGCTTATCCCTGGGGCGATGATGCAGGCGTCAACAAGGCGAACTGCAAAGACTGCAAGAGCGAATGGAGCGCCTACAGCACGGCGCCCGTGGGTTCGTTTGAGCCCAATCCGTTTGGCCTCTATGACACTGTCGGCAATGCCTTTGAATGGGTAGCGGATTGCTGGAACCCGACTCACGAGGGCGCGCCAAAGGATGGCTCGGCCAGAACCGACGGCGACTGCCGCCAGCGGGTCATGCGGGGTGGGTCGTTCTATTACTACAAGAAAGTCGCACGGGCGTCCTACCGGGCAAAGAACCCCACTGCCGTAAAAAGCTATTGGCTCGGATTTCGCGTCGTCCGCGATCTTCCGTAACAGCCCGGCGCAACCTACATTGTATGTGGCTCTGTCGTAATTCCGTTGGCGAATTGCATTTCACGCACGTATTGAATGATCATTGCCATCAGCGCATCGCCACCCTGTGGCTGCGCCGGCATATCCCCAAATCGCCAATGGTGTTGCTTCGCGCCCCGCCAGTCCGCCAGGAAAAAGGATTCATCATTATGATGCCCCGGATTGTAAATCTTGTGGATCAAGGGCAATAGTATCGATCTTCAATGCTATTATTTATTACGCAAATATGGCATGGGTCTTCCGGCCAGCACCTTCCAGGTGGAGAACCAGCCCAGCAAAACAGTAACCAACAGGGTGAGAACCACCGTCAGCGCAGCCTCACGCAGCAGCGGCACCCAGTCTAACTGCATCAGAAACACCACCACCGCCCACGAGACGGTCAAGCCGATACCTGCGGCGATCACGCCGGTTGCCAGTCCAATCAACACAAACTCTGCGGCAAACACGCTTGAAATTCGCTTGCGGCTGGCGCCAAGTACTTTGAACACCACGGAATCATGGATCCGCCGACGCTGTCCGGTGGCAATTGCGCCGGATAATACAATCAGGCCCGAGAGAATACTGAGACCCGCCATGCCACGCACCGCCCAGTTGACGCCGTCGAGAATACGCGCCGCCGTCTCCAGAGCCTCGCGCACCCGGATGGCGCTGATATTGGGGAAACCGTCGGTTGCGGCGCGCTCCACGGCATCTTCAATGCTGCGTGGTGCATTGATGGCGGCAATATGCGTAAATGGCGCCCCGTCCAACGCACCGGGGGCAAATATAATGGCAAAGTCAAAGCGCAGGCTACGCCAGTCGATCTCGCGCAGGTTTACCACCGTCGCGGTGATGTCGCGGCTCAGAACATTCAAGGTCAGGGTATCACCGGTGGTCACACCAAAACCGTTGGCAAGTTCCGCATCAAGCGAAATCTGCGGCGGTCCGGCATAATCCTCCGGCCACCACTGACCTTCCGTGATCTCGCTGCCCTCGGGTGGCGCTGCTGAAAAGGTCAGGGCCCGGTCTCCCCGCACGGCCCACTCGGAGTCCGGCTTGATCACCGCCTCGTCCACCGGCACGCCCTTGATGGCCGTGATCCGGCCGCGCAGGGAGGGTACCCGGCGAAAACCGCTGGTGCCATTGATCTCCGTAACGGCTCGGTCAAACGCCTCGACCTGATCAGGCTGAACATCGATAAAGAAGAATGCCGGGGCCTGCTCCGGCAGACGCTCGGAAATTTGACGACTCAGGTTGCCTTGAATGACTGAAACCGACACCAGCACTGCCAACCCCAGCCCCAGCGAGAGAGTCACCGGCATGGTTGCCGATCCCGGCCGATGCAGATTGGCGAGCGCCAGCCGCACCCAGGCCCGTGTCGGTTTGGCCCGCGCCGCCAGGGTCATAAACCCGAGCGCGGCATATCGCAAGGTGACAAGACTGGCGATGGAACCACCAATAAACCATGAGGCAAAATAATTATCTTCAGCGGCCAGATAGACCAGTCCGCAAAGCAGGGCAACGCCGACCACGGCCATCGCGAGGAAACGACGCCCGGGCGCTGCCTGTACAGGGGCGATGCTGTCGCGAAACAGTTGGGCCGGAGAGATCGCCTGGGCTCGGGCAACAGGCCACAGAGCAAAAGTAAACGCCACCAAAAGACCAAAGGCGGCGGCGATCAAAACCGGCTTCCAGAAAAACCCGATAACCGGCGGCACAGGCAGCAAGCCGCCAATTGCCGCGAGCGCCAAAAAAGGACCAAGGGTTCCCAGAGCCAGCCCCGAGATGGTGCCTGCTACAGCCACGATCATAATCTGGAGCATGTAGATCTGAAAGATCATTTGCGCCGGCGCTCCAAGGCATTTGAGTGTGGCGATCGTGCCTCTTTTTTCTTCCAGATAACACGTCACGGCGTTTGCAACCCCAATCCCGCCGACCAACAACACCGTCAGACCGATAAAAGTAAGAAACAGGCCAAGCCGGTCAATAAACCGGCGCACGCCAGGGGCGGCTTCCTCCACATTGCGAATGTTCCATCCGGCGGATGGAAACTGCGCCAGCAGCATTTCCTTCCAGGAAGCGAACTGAAAGTCCGGCCCATAGGTGGCGCGCAGCATATAGTGAACGCGGCTACCTGGTTGGATCAGTTTTGTTTCCGGCACGGCATCAGCGGAAATCATCAGCCGTGGGCCAAAACTCAGGACGCTCGCCACCCGATCCGGTTCCCGGATCAACTCGGCGCGCAGTTCAATAATGGCTTCCCCGAGCTTTATCCTGCCCCCCGGCTCCACCCCTAAATGACGGAACAGATTAGGATCGGCGATCGCACCCCACACCCCGTCGCGTTGCCCCAGCAGACGTTGCAAGGGTTCCGGTGAATTCGTCTCCACCTTCCCATAGAGAGGATAGGCGTCATCAACGGCCTTGAGTTCGACCAGCCTGCGTCTGTCGCGGTTATCTTCGGGCCGGACCATAGCGCGCGATGTCATGACATCGGAAAGTGCAACAGCTCCGTCTTTTATCCGCGCGCGCTCGTTGTCCGTAAAGGGCCTGCTGTGCAACCGCAGGGAAACATCCCCCCCAAGTAGATCACCGCCTTCCGCATCGAGCCCGGCAAGCACCGAGCGGCTTACCGTGCCAACACTGGCAATGGCCGCGACACCGAGAATCAGGCATATCAAAAACACCCCCAGGCCACGCTTCCGCCCGCGTAATTCACGCCGCGCGATGACGGCAGCGACCTTGAAATTCTCCAGCCATGAGGAATCGGCGTTAACCATCGAGCATGCCACCTACATGGTCACCTTCGATCATACCATCGGCCAACCGCACCAGACGGCTGCAACGCGCCGCGAGTTCCGATGCATGGGTTACCATGACCAAAGTCGCACCGATGCGTTCCTTCATTTCAAACATGAGATCGAGCACTTTGTGCCCGGTCGCCTGATCAAGACTACCGGTCGGCTCGTCAGCAAGAAGAATGTCCGGCTGTGTCACAAAACTACGAGCGAGGGCCACACGTTGTTGCTCTCCCCCGGACAATTGCCCCGGATAATGCCCCAGACGGTGACCAAGGCCAACGGCCTGCAATTCCTGTTCGGCGCGCAAGAAGGCGTCACCTTGACCGGAAAACTCCAGCGGGATTGCAACATTTTCAAGCGCCGTCATGGTCGGCACCAAATGGAAGCCCTGAAACACGATGCCGACATGGTCGCGGCGGTAACGCGCGAGATCATCTTCGTCCAGGACGCCCAGATCATGCCCGACACTCGTCACGCTACCTCCTGTTGCCGGTTCCAGACCGGCAAGCACCATCAGCAGTGAGGTCTTGCCGGACCCGGAGGGACCGATCACACCGACGGTCTCGCCGCGGCTGATTTCAAGATCAATGCCACGCAGGATGTGCACCGGCCCACTGTCGCTCTGCAATTGCAACTGAATGTTCTTGAGCGTAATCAAGAGGTCGGACACAGTGCTATTCTCCATAACATTCGGGATATTCGGGCTTCATGGAAATTACTGAAAGTCTAAGAGCAACAGGTCGCTCCGGTCTAACACTATGGTGCATATGTGCCATCATGGTGCTGATCGCAACCCCATTGCATGTCGCCGAAGCTGATGAGATCAGGCTGCTGGCCCTTGGCGACAGCCTGAGCGCAGGTTATGGCCTGCCGCCGGGGGAAGGGTTCACCGATCAGCTTGAAATCACACTTCGCAGGGAAGGGCTGGATGTCAGGGTGCTGAATGGCGGGGTATCGGGCGATACTACGGCGGGTGGACTGGCAAGGCTTGAGTGGATGCTCTCGGACGCACCGGATGCCGTCATTATAGAGCTTGGCGCCAACGACGGTCTGCGTGGACTCGATCCGGATGATACTCGGGCCAATCTTGATTCCATCCTGGGCAAACTGAATCAGCGTGAAATTCCGGTGCTTCTGACAGGCATGCTCGCCCCACCCAATATGGGTAGTGAATATGGCGAAGACTTCAACGGCCTCTACCCCCTACTCGCCGATCAACATCAGGTGGCGTTCTATCCGTTCTTTCTGGAAGGCGTGGCCGGAAATCTGGAGCTCAACCAGACGGATGCCATTCACCCCAACACCAAAGGAGTCGCCGAGATCATTATACGGATACTGCCATCGGTGAAAGCACTGCTCGCACAACTCGACAGATAGAGACAGTATCATCTGTCGCAATAATTCTACAAAAATTCGCGAAGTCGCTCGTCACGCGGAAATCTGCACGTTCGTGCCACGAAGGGCTTCCTGAGGCTCATAGAGCTCTATCGCTTTCTCGGGAGTCGAAGGCGGGCGGGAATTGAAACCGTAAGAGGTTGGACTCACAGGACTGAGTTGTTCAACACGTCTTGGCGCCTGTTTGGGGTCGGCATGCGCAGCATCTGGCACCAGAAGCGGGCTGACCAGAACCGCGTATCGCTCATAACTGAGAGGCGCTATTACTAACAAGACGCACCAACCTTTCTTCGCGTAATCTTCTCCTGAAGTTCACACGTAGAATCTACAGTAAAGACCGTGCCCCAGCCTTGATCTCCATCAGTTCTGAAACAATTGGCGGGTGGATTCGAAGCTGGTACATGAAGGGCAATTTTCATGGCCTGACGAAGGCGTGCCTAACCCAATCCCTTAGAGCCCCGATCAGAACGCCTCAATATTAAACAGATAGACACAATATCCGGACCCCGGATATCTCGCCCAGACCAGACATCCCGAGACGGCCCTTGTATTTTATCATTGAATGGAAAATGGGCCGTGCCATACTATCATGTGAACCCACGCGCTCGGGGGGAAGGTGGAATGAATTCGTCTGCATCCAGTGGTGATGCGCACTCGCTCGATAGTATCCCATTCCTGTCATGTCTCTCGTCTGCTGAACGCAACGAGATTGAACGCGATTGTCAGTTTCAGGAATTCGGAGCCAACGAGAAGATCATCCAACAGGGTGATGATTACAGAGATGTCTTTTATCTGCTCGCGGGATCAGCTTACGTTCTGAATTACTCTGAAACCGGTCGGGTAGTCAGTTACGCAACATTCAGCGAGGGGGATTTTTTCGGCGAGCTTGCTGCCATTGATGGCCTCCCCCGGTCGGCGTGGGTCTGGACAATGACACCCTGCACAGTGGCGGTGATGCCCGGACAGATTTTCAGGGACTTAACCACCTCAAACCCTGAACTGTCCCTGTCCCTGCTTCGCAAGCTGGCTGGCATCATTCGCACAAGTGATGAACGCATTGCCGAATTTGGCTTGCTTGGAGCGGAACAACGCATGTGCATTGAACTCATTCGCACCTCAACCCCTGACCCCGCCGACCCGAAGAGCCTGATCATATCCCCTGTTCCCACCCAGGCCCATTACGCCAACGTCATCGGTTCATCGCGGGAGACCGTCACCCGCGTTTTCGGCCGATTGCGCGATGAAGGAGTCGTGCGACGAAAAGACAAGACCCTGTACATCCTGAAGCGGCAAACGCTGGAACAACGCGCCTTGCTCTAAAGCATTGGCAGGGAAAATACTGAAAGATAAAGAAGCAGCGCCGCCCCCATTTTTCCTTTGGAAACCAACCGCGTATTATTGCCGTAGTGTTGCCCCCAAGCCGAAACCCGAGATCCGCAGCTACGCGGCTGGTTACCGCCGTAAGCCCGTAGTCAAACCACAAGCCTAAAATGCGACGCCGCTTCAACTACGGACGTTATCGGCATAACCTTACGCCAACATTGCACAATGAAAATTTTCTGATCGTCTGGACGATCAACAGTGTTCAGCCCGGATCAACTCAGATCATCGAGGCGTTTTTGCATGGCTTCCAGTTGCGCGCGCAAACTCGCAAGTTCACTGTTGTCGTTCTGATTGCCCGTACCGGCTGGTGTATCGGATCCACTCGCCGCCGGGGTTCCCTTGCCATTCGACCCTGCCTCACCGGGATTCCCGCCTTCTGGATAAAATGGCGTAAACATCTTCATGGCGGATTCAAACAACGCCACGTTCTGTTTTCCCAAATCATCAAACGCAGAGAATGGTGTCAGCCCGCCAAAGGTGCCTTGCAGGTAATCGCGCATCTGTTCCTGATTACGGGCAAACGAATGCATGGAGTGTTCCAGATATTTAGGCACCACTGCTTCCAGGCTATCACCATAAAAACTGATCAGGTGACGCAGGAAGCTGACAGGCAACAGGTTCTGGCCCTTGTTTTCCTGCTCGACAATAATGTGCGTGAGGACTGAACGGGTAATTTCCTCGCCAGTTTTGGCATCAAATACCGCGAATTCCACACCCTCCTTCACCATCTCCGCCAGGTGATCCAGCGTCACATAGCTGCTCGTCGCCGTATTATAAAGTCGTCGGTTTGCATACTTCTTAATGGTGATCGGCTTTTGTTGCGCATTTTCAGTGGTCTCAGCCATGGTGGCTCGCATCCTCTCCTGATGTTTCCGTTCACAATTGTCCTTAGGCGAAAACATTTTTTTGCGCGCCATTGGTAGCGCGAAAAATGTTGCATCGCAACGAATTGTTCCGCAGATGCGATATGCCGTCTATAGTGGTCGCAACGCAATGCACACGGAGCCCCCCATGGCAGAAGCCAAATCTCCAGCGGATTTAACCGCTGATGACGAAGAACAGCCAGACATCGGCATGCTTGCAAAACAGTACGTGGATTTGTGGCAACAGCAGTTATCCGGCGCCGCCTCCAATGAAGCGCTTGCCGGAGTGATGGCCCAGACTGTCCAACTCATGAATGCGGGTGCGGCTGCCATGGCCTCACAGGCAACATTACAAACAACACAACGGTCAGAGGAGCCCACGGATGAACTCGGCACCCCGGGGAACGTCGGCAGAAACATCAACGACGGAGATACAGGGGCCACGCCCGTTACCACTCCATCTGGCACTGACGACCCTGTTGTCGGTGAACTCTATCGCCGCATTGAGCAGCTTGAGAAACGGATCGCTACCCTGGAATCCGGAGCTTGCGGCAAAGGCCCATGAGCTGACGGCAGCTTTCGCCGCGTTTAGCCCTGACGATGTGACTCACGCCGTGGAAGCTGAACTCCGCCAGCGCACCAGCAGCTTCGCCGATGGCATCCAGCAATACTGGCGCGCTCCCCGAAAAGCTGAATCTCCTGTCAACGTCATACACACCATGGGCACAACCCGCCTGCTGGACTTCGGCGGCGATGCCAGGAAAGACGCGCCGCCTATTCTGATTATTCCATCACTGGTAAATCGCTATACGGTGCTGGATTTGGGCAACGGCCAAAGTTTTATCCGTATGCTGGCCGGACAAGGGTTTCACCCTTATGTGGTGGACTGGAGCGCTCCGGGGCCGGAAGAAAAATCCTTCGACCTGACGGCCTATATCACAGCCCGTCTGGAACCGCTCCTGGCCATCGTCTGTGAGCAAACAGGCAATCGGCCCGTCGGGCTTATGGGTTATTGCATGGGTGGATTGCTGGCACTGGCGCTTGCGGCCCGCCAGCCGGACAAGACCGCAACCCTGACACTGCTGGCCACCCCGTGGGATTTTCATACGGACCATGAAGCCCAGGTCAGGATGCTTTCCGCCATGATGCCGCAACTGGATGCACTGATCGATCTGACAGGCGAACTCTCCGTTGATGTCCTGCAGGCCATGTTCACCAGTCTCGACCCCTGGCTCACCATGAAGAAATTCCAGCGTTTCGCCGACATGGCCCCCGACAGCGCGACAGCGCGGGCATTTGTTGGACTAGAAGACTGGCTGAATGACGGCGTGGCCCTCGCCGGGCCTGTCGCACGCGAATGTCTGTATGGGTGGTATGTGGAAAATCGTCCCCTGAACAATCGCTGGGAAATCGATGGTACGGCCATCTCGCCAGAACATATCCGGACCCCCACCTTGTCCGTCATACCGGGGCGGGACCACATCGTCCCGCCCGCGTCTGCTAGTGCGTTGGCGGATGCCCTGCCCGTCAGTGACGCCATGGTCGTTGATGCAGGCCATATCGGAATGGTCGCAGGAAAGCGCGCAAAACAGATACTCCACGACCCGTTAGTAGTCTGGCTTAAAAAAAACCAGCACACTGACACATTCCGCTTTTGACTCTCCCCCGAAATTACGTCACGTTTATTATTGCAGTGCAGCAAAATAGTGTCTGACCCGCAGGAATTTAAGGGTTCACGACAAATAACGCTGCCCTGTAATGGTTTTGATTTGTGGTCATCGCCAATTGCATGGCCAACCAGTGGGAAAGAGAGAGAATTATGAGTGATGTAGTCATTGTCGGTGCGGCGCGCACACCAGTTGGCGCCTTTAACGGCGGCCTCAGCAGTGTGGCGGCGAGTTATCTGGGTGAAGTTGCCATCAAGGCCGCGCTTGAGCGGGCAGGCGTTGATGCGGCGGATGTGGATGAAGTGATCATGGGTCAAATTCTTGCCGCAGGCGCCGGGCAAAACCCCGCCCGTCAGGCCGCCATCGGCGCCGGTATTCCGGTGGAAAAGACAGCCTATGGCATCAATCAGTTGTGTGGCTCCGGCCTACGCACGGTCGCACTCGGCTCTCAGGCCATCCAACTGGGCGATGCCGACATCGTCGTTGCCGGTGGACAGGAAAGCATGAGTCAGGCGCCTCACGTTGTTCATCTGCGCAATGGCACCAAAATGGGTTCGACCGAAATGGTTGACTCGATGATCAAGGATGGTCTGTGGGATGCTTTCAACGGCTACCACATGGGCAACACGGCAGAGAACGTTGCCGAAAAATGGCAGATCACCCGTGAGGATCAGGACGCCTTTGCCGCAGCTTCGCAGCAAAAGGCGGAAGCTGCTCAAAAGGCCGGCAAATTCGCAGACGAAATCACTCCCGTCACCATCAAGACACGCAAGGGCGAAACCGTTATCGATACGGATGAACACCCGAAGCACGGCACAACAGCGGAAGCGCTGGCGGGCATGCGCCCGGCGTTCGTTCGTGAAGGCGGCACCGTCACTGCGGGCAATGCATCGGGGATCAACGATGGCGCTGCCGCTGTTGTTATGATGAGCGCCGAAGAAGCTGAAAAACGCGGCGCAAAACCCCTGGCCCGGATCAAATCGTGGGCAACAGCGGGCGTCGACCCGGCGGTCATGGGGTCCGGCCCCATTCCGGCAAGCCGGGCTGCCCTGGAAAAAGCCGGTTGGACCACGGACGATCTGGATCTGGTGGAAGCCAACGAAGCGTTCGCCGCGCAGGCTTGCGCTGTGAACAAGGACATGGCCTGGGATACGGATAAGGTTAACGTCAACGGCGGCGCGATCGCCCTGGGGCACCCCGTTGGTGCGTCGGGTGCGCGGGTGCTGATTACATTGCTGTTTGAGATGCAGAAGCGTGATGCCAAGAAGGGCCTCGCAACCCTGTGCATTGGCGGCGGTATGGGCATCGCCATGTGCGTCGAGCGCGACTGAATTAAATATGCAATACTGAAAGGCGATAGGGCATCATAGAAATGCCCACCGCCGAAACATGGGAACAGAACCAGCCTGCTTAAGGAGAGATAGATGGGACGCGTTGCATTGGTGACCGGAGGCACCAGAGGGATCGGAAGAGCAATTTCGCTGGCGCTTAAGGAAGACGGCCATACAGTCGTCGCCAGTTATGCCGGAAACGATGAGGCGGCGAACGCCTTCAAGGAAGAAACCGGCATTGCCGTTCATAAGTTTGATGTTGGCGACTTCGATGCCTGCGCGGCCACCATGGCGCAGATTGCCAACGACGTTGGCCCTATCGAAATCCTTGTCAATAATGCCGGAATTACCCGCGATAAACCGCTCCACAAGATGGATCGGGAACACTGGGATGCCGTGATCAACACCAATTTAAGCGGCCTGTTCAACACCTGCCGCAATGTTATCGACAGCATGCGGGAACAAGGTTTTGGCCGAATTATCAACATCAGTTCCATCAACGGCCAGAAGGGCCAGTTCGGACAAACCAACTATTCGGCAGCCAAGGCTGGTGAGATTGGCTTCACCAAGTCACTGGCGCTTGAAACCGCCGCCAAGGGAATTACGGTCAATGCCATCGCGCCGGGATACATCGGCACCGAGATGGTCATGGCCGTGCCCGAGAAAATCCTGAATGAAGTGATCATCCCGCAGATACCGGTGGGCCGTCTGGGGCAGCCGGAAGAAATCGCCCGTTGCGTGGCATTTCTGGCATCTGACGATGCCGGGTTTATTACCGGCTCAACCCTGTCGGCCAACGGCGGACAATACCTGAGTTAAAGTCCAATGCGCACTTGACCTGACGCAGTCCACGATTAACGCTGTCGTGTTTTTGCTTCAGGGAGTGGGTTATCCGTGCAGGAATCTCAAGATATCGTCATCATCGGCGGCGGTGTGATCGGCAGCGCCTGCGCCTATTTTCTAATGGCATCGCCGGATTTCTCCGGAACTGTTACGGTTATCGAGCGTGACAGCACGTATCAAAACAGCACCACCGCACGCTCGGTCGGCGGCATTCGTCAGCAGTTCTCGACGCCGGAAAATATCCGCATGTCGCAATTCGCCATGGAATTTCTGCAAGCCTCCGACACCACCCTCGCCGTGAACGGCGAGGCGCCTGACCTGCCGTTTATCGCCAATGGTTATCTGTTATTGGCAACGACACAGGGCGTTCCTGTACTGGCGGGTAACGTCGCTATTCAAAACCGGGAAGGGGCGGAAACCCGCGTCCTGTCGCCCGCTGATCTTCATGACCGGTTTCCCTGGCTGAACGTCGATGATATCGCCGCCGGAAGTTTCGGCGGCGCACGCGAAGGGTGGACCGACCCCTATGCCCTGATGCAGGCGTTCAAGCGCAAGGCACGGCAGTTGGGCGCAAACTACATCGAAGACACAGTGACGAACCTGATCCGGAAAGCCAACGCAATCAATGCGGTTACCCTTGTATCGGGCGAAACCATATCCTGCGGCATTGTGATCAATGCCGCAGGCCCTTATGCGGCAGAGATCGCCCGCATGGCGGCGCTGCCGCTGCCGGTGTTCCCCCGTAAACGCTTCGTCTTCGTTTTCGACTGTCGTGAGGCGCCAGCCAACTGCCCGCTTACCGTTGATCCGTCGGGAGTCTACTTCCGGCCCGAGGGACAGACCTTTATTTGCGGCAAGTCGCCGGACCCGGCTGATGACCCCGATTGCACCGACCTGGATGTCGACCATGACTATTTCGACGAACACCTGTGGCCCACCCTCGCTCACCGGGTTCCCGCGTTTGAGGCCATTAAGGTGACCAATGCGTGGGCTGGCCTCTATGCCTACAACACCCTCGAT
>JAJFIE010000526.1 GCA_021775275.1 Rhodospirillales bacterium
AGCCCACTGTAAATGGCCCAACGATGTTCTGCTCAATGGCAAGAAATTTTGCGGCATCCTGATGGAAGCCTCGGGCAACACCAAAGGCGTCCTCGATTGGCTGGTTTTGGGGCTGGGTGTTAATGTTACACAACATCCTGATGACGTGGAATATTCTACGACCTCATTCCATGGCGAAGGGGCAACCCACATCACACGCGAAGAGACTCTGGTTTCCTTCGCCCGTAATTTTCTGCTCTGGACCCGGTGTTGGCTGGATGACGGGTTTGGCGCCATCCGGGAAAACTGGCTATGGCGCGCCAGAGGCCTGGATCAGAAAATCGACGTGCGACTGGAAAATGAAACATTATCGGGTATCTTTGCGGGCATTGACGAAACAGGCGCACTATTGTTGCGTCAGGATGGGAGTGCCGGTTCGGAAACCAAAGTCATTACCGTCGGTGATGTCTTTTTCCCCGATACCGCACGCTGACAGCCACACGGACAGAAATATATGCTGCTCGCTATCAACGCCAACAATACGAATGTCAAATTTGCCATCTACGATGGCGAGCAGGTCATTGGGCAATGGCGAATTGCCACCGACCCGGCGAGAACAGCTGACGAATACGCCGTATGGCTGACCCATCTGATGGCCTTGAAAGACCTGACGCCAGGCAATGTTACTGATTCCATTGTCGCCATTGTCGTTCCCCAGGCTCTGTTTGAAATCAAGGTTCTCTGTCGCACATACTTCGGGTGTAATCCCTGGGTCATCGGTGAGGGCGATGTGAACTTAGGCATCCGGGTCCTGATTGATCGACCCGAAGAAGCCGGAGCAGACCGGTTGGTCAATGCAGTCGCCGGGCATGCGCTTTATGGCGGACCGCTCATCGTTGTCGACTTTGGCACAGGAACCACCTTCGACATTGTCGATGAAGATGGTAGCTATATCGGCGGTGTAATTGCTCCTGGCATTAACCTGAGCGTCGAAGCACTGCATGTGGCGGCGGCAAAGCTGCCTCGAATTGCCATTGAGCGCCCGGCGCATGTAATCGGCAAAGGGACGGTAGAAGCCATGAAATCCGGCGTCTACTGGGGCTACGTTGGCCTGATCGAGGGATTAATAGCACGCATCAAGACAGAGCATGGTCGCGATGATATGAAAGTCTTGGTGACCGGTGGATTGGCGCCGTTGTTTGCTGATGCGACCGAAGTGTTCGATGCGGTTGATCCGGATCTGACCATGAAGGGATTGTTGATCATCCATCATCGAAACTCGGCATCGGAAAACCTGTGACACAGACCGCAACCAACGACCTGCTGTTTCTGCCACTCGGCGGGGCCGGTGAAATTGGTATGAACCTTAATCTTTACGGTTATGGCTCGCCGGAGAATGCTCAATGGATCATGATTGATTTGGGCGTTACCTTTGCCGACCCATCCATGCCTGCGGTTGATGTCATCCTTCCCGACCCTGAATTCATCGTCAAACATCGTGACGACCTGATCGCCATTATCTTGACCCATGCCCACGAAGACCATCTGGGCGCGGTTCAGTATCTATGGCCACAGCTCAGGTGTCCCATCTACGCAACACCATTTACTGCCGCCGTCCTGCGCCGCAAGTTATCGGAAGTATCCTGGGCAAAAGAAGTTCCCATCCATGTCGTGCCATTGAGCGCAACTTTCGAGCTGGGTCCCTTTACCCTCGAGCTTGTCACGCTGACCCATTCCATCCCGGAGCCAAACGCCATCGCCATTCGCACAGATCACGGCGTCGTGCTACACACAGGTGACTGGAAATTTGACCCAGATCCGGTGATAGGGGATGCGCCGGATGCGGACCGTCTGCGGGAATTGGGTGACGAAGGAATTCTCGCCATGGTGTGCGATTCCACCAACGTGTTTACACCGGGTGATTCCGGTTCAGAAGGCGCGTTGCGTGACTCCCTTGCACGGATCATCGGTAACTGCCCTAACCGGGTTGCTGTCGCGTGTTTTGCCTCCAACGTCGCCAGGTTGCAAACTGTAGCGGAAGCCGCCCGCGATAACGGTCGGGATGTCGTGCTGGCCGGACGGTCACTCCACCGAATGGTGGATTCGGCCCGGGAAACCGGATACTTGCCGGACGACTTGGTGTTTCTGAGCGAAGAAGACGCCGGGTATCTGCCCAAAGAACGTTGCCTGATCATCTGCACAGGATCACAAGGAGAACCTCGCGCCGCCCTGTGGCGGATCGCCAGTGAAGATCATCCTCGCGTTACGCTGGATGCAGGCGATACGGTCATTTTCTCATCGCGGGTTATACCGGGGAACGAAGTTTCCATTTCGCGGCTACAGAATAAACTGGCGTCCCGAAACATCCATATCATCACCTGGAAGGACGACTTCGTCCATGTATCCGGTCACCCGGCCCGCGACGAGTTGATCGAAATGTACCAGTTGGCGCGACCGCAAATCGCCATCCCGGTTCACGGCGAAACCCGTCACATGATCGAACATGCAAGCCTGGCGCGGGATTGTCAGGTACCCGAAGCCATCGTGACGGAAAATGGTTCCATGGTGCGCATCGTACCCGGACAAACGGAGATCATTACTCACGTACCATCAGGACGACTGGCGCTTGAGGGAAACCGTCTTGTTTCGCTGGATGGTGAACTGGTACGCAAACGTCGACAGGCGCTCTACAATGGATTTGTTGTCGCCACAGTTATCCTGAATGACGCCGGTGAATTGGAAGATGATCCGCAAATTTCTGCAATAGGATTGCTGGAGATCGGTGAAACGGAACTGGAAGACGCTGCCCACAACGCCATTCTTGATGCGGTGGAAAACATGTCAAACCGGACAGCGCGTGACGACGAAGCCGCGACGGAGGAAATTCGAATTTCACTTCGCCGTACGTTCAGAACCATTCTGGACAAAAACCCCATAACGAATATTCATTTGGTACGGGTGTAACCGCATTGTTATTCAGGACAGGAAACACATTATGATTGGTCGTTTAAACCACGTGGCTATTGCGGTCCCGGACCTGGACGCCGCCGTGATTACCTATCGCGATACCCTTGGTGCGACGGTATCCGATGCTGTGGATGAGCCGGATCACGGTGTCACAGTTGTTTTTGTTGAATTGCCGAATACCAAGATAGAACTGTTGTATCCGCTGGGAGGCTCCTCGCCCATTGCCGGTTTCCTCAAAAAGAATCCATCAGGCGGTATGCACCATGTCTGTTATGAAGTGGATGATATTATGACAGCGCGTGACAAACTCGTGGAGCAGGGCGCCCGTATTCTGGGTGATGGCGAGCCCAAAACCGGTGCTCACGGAAAACCTGTATTATTCCTGCATCCCAAAGATATGTGTGGCACGCTTGTGGAACTCGAACAGGCATAAGGATCAGAAATTATGTCCACAACCAGCGCGATTGCAATTTACATTATCATCTGGTGGCTCGTTTTATTCATGATCCTGCCGTTCGGTGCACGATCAAAAATAGATAGCGCCGATGTGACGGAGGGACATGATGCTGGCGCTCCGGCCCGGCCCATGATGTGGAAGAAAGTTTTGGCGACGACGGTCGTGTCCCTGGTGGTGTTTGGTATCTTTTATTTTGCCTATACCGGTGGGTATATCGACCTGCAACCAGACTGAATAGAGATGTTAGCAGATGACCGATTATTGCGATTTTGCCCCGGATCATCCGGTTCATGCTTATTACCACGACAATGAATATGGCTTTCCGGTTGCCGACGAAGCTGTCCTGTTCGAACGTCTGGCATTGGAAATTTTTCAGGCAGGTCTGTCATGGGAAATCGTTCTGAAAAAACGAGAGGGCACGTTTGAAGCTTTTGACGGATTCCAGATTGACAAGGTTGCCGACTATGGCGACAGAGATACCGAACGGCTTCTGGGAAATCCGGGAATAATCCGTAACCGCCTCAAGATTTTATCGATTATCAACAATGCGAACCGATTAAAGGAAATGCGACCGGATGGTGGGTTTACGGCATGGCTGGATTGCCATCACCCTATGAATCACAAGGAGTGGACCAAGCTGTTCAAGAAGACTTTTCGTTTTACTGGCGGGGAAATCGTCAACGAATTTCTTATGAGCGTCGGCTACCTGCCCACACCCCATAACCCGGCATGCCCCGTGTATGACAGGATTATTGCCCTGAACCCGCCGTGGCATCAGGTCGATCAGGCGGTTTTCACGGCCGACTAAGTATCCGCTATCGTCATGGGCGGGAATTAAGACACAACTCCTTTTTAGTGGGCTTCCGGTCATGCTGAGAGCAGTGAGCTTAAGACCGAGTTAGCCTGACTGAGACTCTCATTCGAATGAAATCAGGAAATTGAGGGTGATGCCCCAAAGAAAAGCACCCCGACTCCCACGGCTGCGGCAACCCAAAGAAGAACAATGACAATTGCTGCGGTAATGCTCTTTGGCTGCTTTCCGAGAAGGCGAAGGGAGGCCTGATGGCGCAGGTCATCCATAACCGGACCAGGGATCAGATGAGCAACGAGAAGAATGCCAAGCGGTAAAAGAATAAGATCATCCAAATAACCGATGACTGGAATAAAATCAGGAATGAGATCGATCGGACTCAGAGCATAACCTGCAACGATTACAGCCAGCCCTTTCACATACCACGGCACCCGGCGATCATACATTGCGAGATATACTGCAAGCATGTCCCGTTTGATATTTTGCGCCCATGATTTCAGGTGGCCTAACATCCGTTCATCATACTCTTAAGTTTTAGAATCCTGCATCATGGTAGTTCGAGGGTAAATTTATTGTCGCGTGATTGTCTGAGCGGACTCATCCCTGCTTTTCCCCCGCCTCTGTGTTAGGCCGGTTCTGAAAAGTTTGCGGGCACTGAAACCGGAGCGTCTATTTTATAGGCCGATGACCTTTTACCTAGAAATCGCCTTCGCAAAAGCTTCGATCATCATGTCCGCATGCTTGCGTTGGAATACCATGGGTGGGCGGACCTTCAGGATGTTTCCATGAATACCCTCATTGCCGGCGAGGAAGCCATTGTTACGCAGGTGATTCTGGATACGTGAACATTCCCGGGCATCCGGTGTCAGGGTATCGGGATTACTGACCACATCCACGCCAATAAACAACCCCTGGCCGCGGATATCGCCGATATTGGAGCAATCCTTGCTGACAGCCCGCATGCCATCACGAAGATAGGTCCCGGTAATACGGGAATTTTCCATCAGATTTTCATTCTCGATAACATCCATGACCGCCATGGCTGCGGCACAGGCGACGGGATTTCCGCCAAAGGTACTGAAAAATTCATTGGTGCGGGTGAATTGCTCGAGAATCTCCGGTGTCGTTACCACCACACCCAGAGCCAGGCCGTTACCGATGGGTTTTCCCAGTGTGACAAAATCCGGA
>JAJFIE010000527.1 GCA_021775275.1 Rhodospirillales bacterium
GACTTTGCCGAGGGACTTACCGCTACATCGCGCCTGAGCTGTCAGATTAGTATGAGTGACGTGCTGGACGGACTGGTCGTTCGTATTCCCGACGGTGTGCCGGGTTAGCAAGACGGTTCCCGTTTACTGCATCTCATTACCGCTGAGACGCAATCGCCACAGGACGCCGACGGAGGCGCCCTTGATGCGGGGCAGTAACCCGAATGTCATGATCAGGGTTAATGGAATCCATGCGGAGAGATGGACCCACTGGGACGGATGATAAAGCTGTTCCACCATGACGGCGAGCGGCACGACCATATGCCCGACCAGCAGGACAGTGAAGTAGGCGGGGATGTCATCGGCGCGGATATGGCCAAATTCCGTGGCGCAGGTCTCACAGTTCTCCACCTGCTTCAGGTAGGTGCGGAATAACCGACCGGTGCCGCAGCTGGGGCATCGACGCCTGAAACCCCGGCTAAGAACGGATCGAACGGAAATTCGTTGTGGGTCCGCATGCGTCATATTTAGATCCTTGCAGAAAGATAGGGAGTGCGATTTCTGAGGCCCTGTTGACTATCTTGGCTGGTATTTGTCAATCCTCATGGATGCAACCCCTTGTCACGGTTTCATCAATCCTTATATTCCGCCCATGATGGAAAACTCACTCGGCATTCAAAAGAAACCCGCTGATACCCGCGTGGTCGTCGCCATGTCCGGCGGCGTGGACAGTTCGGTCACGGCGGCGCTGCTGGCCGAACAGGGCTATGACGTGGTGGGCGTCACCTTGCAGCTCTATGACCACGGCGCGGCGATCCAGCGGGCCAATACCTGCTGCGCGGGGCGTGATATCCATGATGCCCGGCGTGTGGCCGAAGGGATCGGTATTCCCCATTACGTGCTCGACTACGAAAGCCGTTTTCGCGACGCGGTGATGGAGAGCTTCGCGGATTCCTACCTGCATGGTGAAACGCCGATCCCCTGCGTCACCTGCAACCAGACAGTGAAATTTCGTGATCTTCTTGCGACGGCCCGTGACCTGGGGGGCGATGCCCTGGCGACGGGGCATTATATTCGCCGTGAAACCGGTAAAGCCGGTGCGGAAATGCACCAGGGGGTCGATCCGGCCAAGGATCAGAGCTATTTCCTGTTCGCGACCACACGGGAGCAACTGGAATACCTGCGCTTTCCCTTGGGCGGCATGGCAAAGGATGAAACCCGCAAGCATGCCGAGCGACTGGGTCTTTCAGTGGCGGAGAAAGCGGAAAGCCAGGACATCTGTTTCGTTCCCAATGGCAATTACCGTAGCGTCGTCGAGAAGCTGCGTCCCGGCGCCTGTGATCCGGGCGATATTGTTGATCTGGACGGCAATATCCTTGGCCAGCACGACGGCATTATCGGGTTTACCATCGGTCAGCGACGCGGTCTGGGTGTTGCGGTGGGTGAGCCGCTCTACGTGGTGCGGCTGGAGCCAGAGGCCCGTCGTGTCATCGTCGGTCCCTATGAGGCTATCCTGGAGAAGACCGTTCAGGTGAAGGCCATCAACTGGCTTGGTGACGCAGATCAGTTGCCAGAGGGTGGCCTGCGACTATCGGTGAAGCTTCGTTCCACCCAGCCTCCGGAACCCGCACAGGTAATATCAATGCCGGACGGTGGCGCGGTGGTTACGCTGGATCAGGCGCAGGCGGGAATTTCGCCGGGGCAGGCCTGTGTTTTCTATGATGGGCAGCGGGTCATGGGTGGCGGCTGGATTTCCGGCGCCGGCGGGTGAGTTTCTACTCGACGGCGGTCTCCGCCGTTTCCCGGATGCTCGGTCCTTCTACTTCTGCAACATGTTCCAGAACTTCCTGCGCCTTGGCCGCTTCCTGCTGACGTGCCCACATGGCGGCGTATGAGCCATTCCGGGACAGCAGATTGATATGCGTGCCTCGCTCGGTGATTTCACCTGCCTCAAGCACCAGGATTTCATCGGCGTCCACCACAGTGGACAATCGGTGCGCAATGACGACGGTGGTGCGGTCCGCCGATATTTCTCGGAGCGAAGCCTGGATTTCCTTTTCCGTATGACTGTCGAGAGCCGATGTGGCTTCATCGAAGATCAGGATTTCAGGGTCTTTCAGAATGGTACGGGCGATGGCGGCGCGTTGTTTTTCTCCACCGGAGAGCTTTAGTCCGCGTTCTCCGACAAAGGACTGGTATCCGTCCGGCAAGGACATGATGAATTCGTGAATATGGGCGTGGCGCGCGGCGTCTTCGATTTCTGCCGGAGAGGATCCCGGGCGCGCATAGGCGATATTGTAATAGATGGTGTCGTTAAACAGGACGGTATCCTGTGGCACCATGCCGAGGGAATGACGCAGGCTGTCCTGTGTTACATCGCGTACGTCTTGTTGGTCGATCATGATTGCGCCATCGTTCACGTCATAGAAGCGAAACAGCAGGCGCGAGATCGTAGATTTTCCGGACCCGCTCGGTCCGACGATGGCGACGGTTTTCCCGGACGGAACTTCGAACGAGATTCCTTTCAAAATTTCTCGACGGGAATCGTAAGAAAACCGAACATTCCTGAACGAAATTGCCCCGCCGGATACGGCCAGCGGAAACGACCCGGAACGATCAGCGATATCAGGTGGCTGGTCCAGAATACCGAACATCTGTTCCATATCCACCAGTGACTGCTTGATCTCCCGGTAGACGAACCCTAGAAAATTGAGCGGCAGGTAAAGCTGGATCAGGTACGCGTTGACCAATACAAAATCACCGACCGTCATGGAACCATTGACCACACCCTCAGCCGCCATGAGCATGACTGCCGTCAGGCCCACGGCAATGATGGCGCCCTGGCCGATATTCAGCAGTGACAGGGAAACGCCGCTCTTGGTTGCGGCATCTTCGTAAACCAGAAGCGCATCATCGAAACGTCTGGTTTCGTGGGCTTCATTGGAGAAATATTTGACGGTTTCGAAATTGAGCAATGAATCGATGGCTTTGGTGTGTGCGCTGGAGTCCGATTCATTCATGGCCCGGCGGTATTTGATGCGCATTTCGGTCACAATGAGCGTGAAGGCGATGTAGCCAGCGATGGTGCCGAAAGTGACCAGCGAGAACCAAATTCCATAGAGCTTCCAGAGAATACCGCACACCAGTAGGATTTCGAACAACGTCGGCAAAATATTGAACAGGGTAAACCGCAACAGGAATTCGATACCCTTGGTGCCACGCTCCACGGCCCGGCTGACCTGCCCGGTCTTTCGGCCCAGATGAAAATTCAGTGACAGCTTGTGCAGATGTTCGAAGGTTTTGACGCCAGCCTGACGGACGGCGCGCTGGGCAACCCGTGTAAAGACAGCGTCCCGTAATTCCCCGAAGGCCTGGGCTAGAATGCGGCTGACGCCATAGGCGACCAATAACACAACCGGAACGGCGAGCAACGCCTCCGTTTCACCCCCCAGGGCATCGACGGCCGCTTTGTAGAAAAGCGGCACCACAACATTGATCAGTTTGGAGGCAACCAGAAATACAAGGGCTGCCAGCACCCGGATGCGCAGATTAACGGCGTCTGGTGAACCTTTCGGCCAGAGATAGGGCAGAAGGGTGCGGATGGTTCGGGCATCATTCCGCAATGAATGCGGCTCGGTGCTCGTATGGTCGCGTGGTCTCATGGATGGCCTGGAAATATTTCAAAAATACCGGGGAAACATGGATCGAAAGTAATTCGGTCCAAAACACTAAGGTAGTCGGTAAATTCGTCGTTTCAATACGTTAGCGTTGCCTAATATTTGTCCACCCCTACTGCAAGCAGTTGGCGCGCAGGGCGACAAGGAACAGCAGGGGTGCGGATTTGCCGAGAAGAGCCGGGTTAGCGATCAGCCAGCGATCAAACATGGCGGTTAATTCCGATGAGTGTTTGCCTTGCGTACAGGTGACGACCCAGGCTGCATCGATGTCACCGGAATCCGTCAATGCGTTCAGGGTGTCGCTCATGCCCGCCACATAAAGCGTACGGGAAGGCTCGGGCGCATTCAAATACGCCTCGCCGGTATAAAATGTCCATATTTCACCGCTAACGGCTGGCAGGGCTGAGATGACAAGGAACATCACAACCACCGCACGACCGATCAATCGCCGCATGGCAAAATTCTCCTCAACCGGATTCCTCCCGGCAGGACAGCAGTTTAGCAATGCCAAAGCGGGTCGGATAGGGACGTGGCCCAATAACATGCAGAACAGGCGAATGGAGGCCTTGACAATAGAACAAAACAAGAACAAATTAAAGAACAAGCTAGATATTCGAGGAATGGAACCATGAGAAAGAACTTGGTGGAGGTTTGTTATCATCCGATTCGCAAAAATCTGCGTCTCGCGCCCCTGAAGGTTTTTCATGCGCGACCGCGCGTGGGCGAGACAGCTATGCGGACGGCGGAGCGTGTTCTGGCGCGGCGGTACAAGGTTCGTGATTATCTGATCATGGATGCTGAAACGTTGACGGGAAGGTTTTGAACGAGGGTCTGATGCAGGGAGCGTGGGCGGTTAGTCCCAGTCCTTGAAATAATCTTCTTTGTTGCTTTTTTTTCCGTTGCCGTCGTACAAATCCGAATCCCGGTATTCGCCGTCATCGTCATCATCCAGTGGCATTCCAGGGCTGTCCACATTGTCGCCAACGACGTCGCCGGATTCACCAGCTTTGCGTCTTGCCCGTTGCGCCTTCGCCTTTTTTGCTGCTTTCTTTTTCGTAGAGGTCAAAAGCACGTAAACGCCTAGAACGATCACGACGACACCACCAAATCCGATGGTGATCATAAATCGGTATTGTTCCAGTAATTCTGTCATGGTAGCTAACCCCCTGCCCCCCTGCCGTGTGGTATTTTGATTCCCAAAATACCATCCGACCTGCATTCAGATTACTGAAGA
>JAJFIE010000528.1 GCA_021775275.1 Rhodospirillales bacterium
GGCGATGAGGGAAAAGGCAAAATCGTTGACTGGCTATCGGAACGCGCCGACGTGGTTGCCCGTTTCCAGGGCGGTCACAATGCCGGTCATACCCTGGTTATTGACGGCAAAGTCTACAAGTTAAGCCTGCTGCCCTCGGGCATCGTGCGCCCGGGCAAACTATCGGTGATCGGCAACGGCGTGGTTGTGGACCCATGGGCGCTGCTGAAGGAAATCGAGACACTCCGCGGCCAGGGCGTCACGGTCGGTCCGGAAAACCTGCGTATCGCAGAGAACGCTGTCCTGATCCTGCCACTGCACCAGAATCTCGATCTGGCCCGCGAGAGCGCTGCCAGCAATGGCAAGATCGGTAAAATCGGCACCACCGGTCGTGGTATTGGCCCGGCCTATGAAGACAAGGTCGCCCGGCGCGCCATCCGTGTGGGCGATCTGACCGATCCGCAACTGCTGGACGCCAAAATGGATGCGTTGCTGTTTCATCACAATGCGCTGCTCAAGGGCATGGGTAAGGAAATCATCGAGCGCGATGCGCTGATGGCGCAACTCCATGATATTGCACCGAAGATTGAGCCCTATATCGATACGGTGTGGAAGATCATGAATGATGCGCGCAAACGCGGGAAGCGCATTTTGTTTGAAGGCGCGCAGGGCACAATGTTGGATATTGACCACGGCACGTATCCTTATGTGACGTCGTCCAATGTTGTAGCATCACAGGCCGCCACAGGCACCGGCCAGGGCATGAATGCCATCGACTATGTGCTGGGCATTACCAAGGCTTACACCACGCGGGTCGGCAGTGGCCCGTTCCCCACGGAACAGATCAATGAAATTGGTCAGTTTCTGGGCGAGAAAGGTCACGAATTCGGTGTCGTCACCGGGCGCCCCCGGCGCTGTGGCTGGTTCGACGCCGTGCTTGTGCGCCAGGCCGTCGTCGTCAACGGCATCACTGGAATCGCGCTCACCAAACTGGACGTGCTTGACGGCATGGAAGAGCTAAAAGTCTGCACCGGCTACCGTATTGGTGATGAAGTTGTTGACCACCTTCCGGCTTCAACCCTTAAACAGGATCTGGTTGAGCCCATCTATGAAACCATGGAAGGCTGGAGCGACAGCACTTTCGGCGCCCGGTCATGGGCTGACCTTCCAGCGACAGCCATCAAGTATGTGCGCCGGATTGAAGAGTTGATCGGCGCACCGGTAGCTCTGTTATCGACCAGTCCGGAACGTGACGACACCATTCTGGTCCACGATCCGTTCGAAGATTAAGTCGGTCCCTTAAATTGGCGCTCCCGGTAAAAACGGATCAACATTTAGACCGGACAAGGGGTTAGGTTCCGGATCATGAGGGTGGCGGTGCTCATGGACGTGCACATCATCTCCGGAATGGCTCCTTAAAATCTCCAGCGCCCGTTGTTCATGTGCTTCATCGCGAAGCCCGACCCAAAGCAATAACCCGCCCTTGCGTAGTTGTTCCGCTATATGGCCTGCATGGCGTCGACCGAGACTTCGCGCAAAAAGTGCCCCGATCAGTCCGCCAGAGCCGCCGGCTGCGGTTGCGGCCAGGGCCGCCGCCGCCAATGTCCCGCCTGACGCGACGACCACACCGGTCGCCGCCAGCGAACCCAGCATGAAGAGAGCGCCGATGATACTCGCCTGACCTTGCGCAACCCCCTCGCGCCCCACATAAACTGCCCGCGGCGCATCATCGTTGTCTTCCAGATTCTCAACCTTGGCGTAGTGATGTCCCAATTTCTCGGCGACCGCCCCTTCACTGGCCAGCAAGCTTATTTCGGCCCGGTCAAAACCGGAACTCAGTAACGCATCAATTGCTTCTTCAAAGGATTTTACATCATGAAACACCGCCACGGCCTCTCTCGCCGTGGCGCCGCTCGTATTTCCGATATTGCTAATAGAGGTCATGGGATTCCTTCCTTCCATTCAAGAGAAGGTCCTCGCCCAGCTTGGGGATTATACCAAATTTCGCCAAAATCAGCCAGCCCCGAGCACGCCCGTCACTCTGCTCTCCAACACCCTGAACGCAATGGCGCCATTTTCATTCATGATTTATTCAAAGATCAAGCTTCTGATCCTGTAAAATTTCAGGGCTGTTTCCTGATCCGATGGTGATAGAATGTCACAACTTTCTGGGGAGAGTGTAACCTGTGAAAAGGAGGCAAAAATGAAAACTCAATATCTGGTATCAGACAGCAACCCGGATGGTCTGCGTCTGGAAGACATGCTGCGCGCAGTTCGTAATGACATTCTCATCCGCTGCTCCGCAATAAAATCGGATGGCCGTACGGAAGCGGAACATGTGATGACCAACAACATGCAAATCCTGCCTCTATTGTCCGATGCCATCCAGTTGGCGGAAGACTCAACCGATATCTTGAGCCGTTCATTTGGCGAAGAGCACGCAGCCAAAGGTCAAACCCCGGCCTGAACGCGCACAGGAAATCACCCCTTAATATAGTGGGACATAGCACTTCCTAGGCCGTTCGGGGTGTGCATCTCATTACACCATCGATCTGAAGGCAGGGGACTGAATCGGAACCCACGGGCCTTGTGATCAGATCGAGGTTGGAGTGATCAGCAATCATGCGTGTCGTCCAGGACTCTGAAGGCCGCGCGAGTGCTTTGATTCATGCGGGCGGCGCCAGGTGGTCATCGGG
>JAJFIE010000529.1 GCA_021775275.1 Rhodospirillales bacterium
AAGATGCCATGGCGCTGGATAACCGGAAATCGATTGGCAGCCCGGGCGATCCCAATCCCGTCAGGATCGCTGTCCCGCGTCTTCCGCGGATCGCCAATTTTGACGATCTGGACCCGTTGCGGGCGGAGCCGGACGTTGAGGTGATGATTATTGAGGCGGGTAGCGCTATTCCCGGTGATGCAGACGTGGTGTTGATCCCCGGATCAAAAGCGACATTGGCGGATTTTGCCGCACTTCGCCAACAGGGATGGGATGTGGATATAGCAGCTCACCATCGCCGTGGTGGCATGGTGGTTGGTCTGTGCGGCGGCTATCAGATGCTCGGTGTCTCCATCGCCGATCCCGACGGCATTGAAGGACCGCCCGGTGAAAATTCAGGCCTTGGATTGCTTGATGTCGTAACGACTATGGGGGGTGATAAAGCTCTCGTTGAGGTTAGCGCCCGCGAACAGGGAAGCGGCCTTGATGTCAGCGGGTATGAGATGCACATGGGCGTAACATCGGGTCCGGACTGTGACCGGCCCTGGTTTTCCCTGTCGGGAAAGGGTGAGGGCGCTCGCAGTGAAGATGGTCGGGTTCTCGGCAGCTACCTGCATGGCGTCTTTGCGGCAGATGGGTTTCGGGCGGCGTTTCTGGCCCGCCTTCGCACAGGCCGATGCTCTGATACGGCCTATGAAGTCACCATCGAACGAACGCTCGACGGGTTGGCCGATCACATGGAACACCATGTGGACCTGGATGCACTGCTCAGGGCAGCAGATCGATCCTGATCAGCATGATGGCCGCGACCCAGGCGGCATTGATCAGACAGGCAATCGCATAGAGATAGAGCGCCCGGCGAATATCGCGGTGCGTCGCCTTGGCGGTACCGTCGCCAATCCATGGGTCTTTGACCACCCGCCCCGGATAACGGCGCGGCCCGGCCAGTGCCAGATTGAGCGCTCCGGCCATGGCGCCCTCGGGCCAGCCGGCGTTCAGCGAACGGTGCTTGCCCGCATCCCTTAACATGATCTTGGCGGCCTTTAGCGGATTGGCGGTGGGCACGAATACGGCAGCCAAAGCAATGAACAGACCCGACAGACGCGCCGGAATGATATTGACGATGTCATCAATGCGCGCGGCTGATAACCCAAACGCATGATATTGCGGGGTCTTGTAGCCGATCATGGAATCCATGGTATTGACGGCCTTGTAGACCAGCAGGCCCGGAAAACCGAACAGTACGTACCAGAATACCGGCGCGACCACGCCGTCGCTGAAATTTTCCGCCAGAGATTCGATGGCGGCGCGGGCAATGCCGTGGGAATCCAGTTGTGCCGGATCACGCCCGACCACATGGGATACCGCATCGCGACTTTGTTCCAGATTGTCGCCCTGTAATGATGATCCGACCCGGCGTACGGCATTATAGAGCGCACGTTGAGCGACCAGCGAGACCACCAGCAGGAATTCGATGATCCACCCCCATGGATGGTTGCGGCTGAGCCACGCTACGGCATACCCGGCGGCGCCGCAAAGCGCCACGACGATAACCACCGTCACGAAGCCGCGAACCGCACGATCCGTCTGGCTTCGTTTCTCACGATTAAGCTTTCCATCCAGCACCTCGATCAGATGACCGATAATCACCACGGGATGACGCACGAAGCGAAAGACGAGCCGCGCTTCGCCCACATAGGCCTCGACGGCCATGGCCAGTAACAGAATTATCAGCGGGTCGAACCCGGCGGGGCCATTGATCATGTCAAAGGTAAACATCGTCGGAGAATGCGGGCGGCGGGTTGGCGCGTCAATGATGAAGGCGGTAGTTTTGCGTCTGCCCAATTGGGTTTTCATGCCGTATAAGTATGGATTCGATAAATTCCTCGGAACATTGGCAGAGGTTTTATGGAGCCAGTTCTGCAATTCGTGAATCGCGCCATAGCCGCTCTGGAGCAGACCTGGGCTGACCTGGAACCGACCAGAGTCGCCCTGGGGCAGGCAATTGTTGCCCTGGAACAGGTGAGCGGCCTTCCGTTTCGCGAACTTGCTGTGATCGTGGTCGCCGTGGCTATTGTGATCGGCCTGCTTTCGGGCAGGCGTATGTTTCGCGCCTCTGCGACACCACCACCCCCAGTGCAAAAAGAACCCCTGCAACAACTGACCACGGACCGTGCAACACTGGATCCGGAAAATCCGGCGCTGACCGGCTATCGTCAAATGTTGGAATCCAGAGGCATTGCGGCGACAGAACAGCACGCCCTGATTCGTGAATATGCCGGTCAGCTTGATGACTTGCGCCACCGCATGGACGAAATCTCGTCTGGCCTCGGCGTTGGCGATGACGCTGTGGCGACAAGCCTTTCAGAAGCACGAATGGCGCTCGACGGAGGTTCGGTCGATCAGGCCGTAGCCGTACTGGGCGCGGTAGGTGTGGCGCAATCGGATGCCGGGCGCGCACTTCGCCATCAGGCTGAACAACGCCTCATGGGGGCCACACTGGCGCGCCTTGTCGCGGGTGATCTGGAAATGGCGGCGCAGAACATCCCGGCGGCGGCGGAACACTACCGTGACGCCATTGAGGCCGTCCCTCCCGGTAACGATGCGCTGTTGGCCGAATGTCTGAACAAGCACGGCACCGCCATGTACCGCAGCAGAAATGCGGAGGCAGCGGCCATCTCATTCAAGCGGGCGGCAAAACTGGTGGAACGGGTGAAAGGCGCCAATCATCCTGATGTGGCGACGGCGCTCAACAATCTCGCCATGTTGTATTACGTCACCGGTGAGTTTGTCGCCGCCGAATCTCTTTATAAGCGCGCCCTCGACATTGACGAATACGCGCTTGGCCCGGACGCCACGGCAGTGGGGACGGATTTGAACAATCTGGCCTTGCTCTACAAGAAACAGGAACGGCTGGAAGAGGCCGAACCCTTGATGAAACGGGCATTGGAGATCAAGACGAAGCACTTTGATCCCGGGCATCCCAGCCTTGTGACAGGCCTGCGGAACTATGCGGCGCTGCTGCGCGCGCTGGGCCGTGATGAAGAAGCGGAGTCTTTCGAGGTCCGCGCCGATGCGCTGCCACCGAAACGCCGCCCGGATGACGCCGATCTATAGATCGTTATCCGCGCCGGGCGCTGTGCAACAGGCCACGTGCAATCGCAATCATCGTATAAATTGCAGCGATGGACCCCATGAACGTCATCAGGCCATGGTTTTCCCAGGTATCCATAGCAAAGCCGGCGGCGGGCGGGCCAGCGATGTTGGCTATTTCATAGGCGACCACGAACGCTGCGTTTGATGCCGCCAGGGTGCCTGCCTGGAACCGTTCACCTAACATGGCGAGACCCACGGTATAGAGTGCCCAGGCGCTTCCACCCCACAGAAACAAAAGTATACCAACGGCCCAGAGTGATCCGGCCATTGTCGTTGCCATCATTGTCACAGCAAAGGGACCGATGACGCACATGATGCTGCAACCGATGAGCACCATTCGCTTGTTTGTGTGATCAGCCAGCCAGCCCAGGGGCAGGGTCATGAACACGTTTCCCACGACAAATATACTGAGCAGGTAGATAGCGGTTTCCTCATCGAAACCTGCCCCTTTTGCCCAGATGGGAAGGAAGCTGAACAGCGATGTGTCCGTCATGCCACTGACGAATCCGGCTCCCATGATGGTCGGAACAGTCAGGAAAAATCCGGATATTTTGATCCCGTGGGGCAGGTGAAGGGTGGGGGCCAGGTGTCGTACGATGACGATAGGTATAAGACTGACAGACATCAAACCGGCGAAATACAGGAATGGCAATGTACTTCCCGTCCCTATCATCGTCAGCAGGAACGGCCCCATGGCAAATCCGATAGCCATGAAACCACCATATAGCGCCGTAATCCGGCCCCGTGTTCGTGCTATCGCAATGGCGTTGATCCAGGTTTCGGTAACCACCCACGGAACCGCGCCACACAAGCCGTTGAGGAAGCGCAAGAGCAGCCAGCCGACCAGAGAATCCAGAACCGGCAATGCGGCGACAGTTATGACAGCGCCTACAGAGGCCAGAATCATGGCATTCGCGGTGCCAAGCCGTCGGACAATGGGGGCAACCAGGGGCGCCGCGATAATAACACCGATCGGATTGGCGGCGGCGACCAGTCCGATCAGGACCGGATTGGTGCCCCGCTCTTCCAGCACCAGCGCCATCAGTGGTACAAGTCCGGCAAACGACATGCCCCATGTCACGATACTGGCGTAGAGCGCAACGTAGGAGCCGACGCGCTGGCGGGGGCTCAGATCTCTCAACCCGGCTTCAGATATTCTCTCTGACATTAACCGGCCTCACCTTTCGCGCGCCGCGAGAAACCTCTCACTGCGACCAAAATTGTGAAAATGAGTGTAATACCTCCCATGAAGGCGAGTAGACCATTTGGGCCTACTTTGTCCATGATGTAACCGGCGGATGGCGGGGCTGCAATATTGGCGATCTCAAACGCCATGACGA
>JAJFIE010000530.1 GCA_021775275.1 Rhodospirillales bacterium
GGGCAGCATTTCCTTGGGCAGGGCCTTGGTTGCGGGCAAAAATCTTGTGCCCAGACCAGCAACCGGAAACAGGGCTTTTTTGACAGGCCTGATCGTCATGAATGGTGGCGTTCCGTTAAGTGTCGGTGGTAATCGCGGCCCTTTGTGCCATAGGGCTTCCACGCCTGCAAGCGGTCCGAATTATTCGATATTAATCACTGAGGAGCACGTCTTTCGCCTGATTAACTTTCGCGGCGAGGAGGGTAGAGCCACCCTTGTCGGGATGCAGATGTCCGATCAGTCTCCGGTGCGCTTCCCGAACAGTGTCTGCGGGCGCACCGTCCTCCAGCCCCAGAATCTCATAGGCTTCGGCGCGACTCATGGCGCCGGAATTGCTGGCTGAGGGATCACTGCGGTGGGTATCGCCTTGCTGCGCCCCCGCAGCGTCGCGCCAGTATGGGCGTTCCCGATCCAGATAGGCTTCGAGGATTTGCGCCGACTCCGGATCACTCCCCCGGCATTCATCAAGCAGTTGCACAATTGCCCGATCATCCAGATTGTGCAGATCGGTTCCTGCGTAGGCGCCGCTGACCACAGTTCCCCACATGGCGCCGCTGTCGTGATCCAGTTCCATATGCAGATAACGGGTATTGACGGCAGACGTCTGGCCCGACGGCCTTCCGCCGCCGCGCTGTGACATGCGATGGAACGCCTTGGCTGTGCGGGCTGCCCGGCGAAGGCGAATGAACCACGGCAAAAGCGCCGGAAGCGCCGCGATCCCCCAGGCGACACGGCCGGTGAGCACGAAGAAGGCAGCAATGGCGATGATGCCGCCGATCAGCAGCCACTTGAACGTTTTTACCAGGGTTTTGGGATCGGCAGTGGCGAACCAGCGGCTGGCGAGCAGAAATCCCGCCAATAGCGCCACGCCCAGGATCAAATAAGGCATGGATCACCTGCCTGACTACCGACCTCTTCACTCACGCCTGAGTCCCCTTTCATTCAGGTGTCATCTGATTGGCGATTTGCAGCACAGCGCCGCCGTTTCTTTTGGCAAGATCTTCCAGCGCCATTCGTCCACCAGCCGCATAGACCGCGACGGCGGCCAGAAGATCACGCAGGGTTGCGGCGCTTGCAGCATCGAACCGGCAGTACGCGCCACGTGTCAAGCGCGCGACTTCGCGAAAAGCGAAGCTGGCGACGCCGTCATTCCCTTCATGAAACATAAATGCCGGAACGCCTTTCAGGCCCAGTTCACCAGCCTTGACGCCGATATGATCGATATCTTCTTCGCAACTGTCACCGACAAAGACCAGTGCGTTGACCCGGTTTCGCGCAGCTTCATTGGCGGTGTGGGTGAGAATCTTGGATAATTGGGTTTCTCCGGCCCGGCATTGAACGGAAGTCATCCAGGTTTGCAGGTCGGCTTCGCTGTCGGTCCACCGGCTGACCTTGAATTCACCGAACCCGCGAAAGAATACCAGTTGAATATCCAGTCCACCAAGGGCTGCGGTTTCGTGAAACATCTGGCCCTGAATGGCGGCGGCCTGGTCCCATGATGGCTGGCGGCTTGCTGTTGCATCCATGGCGAAAATCAGTCGCCCGCGTTCCCCGGTTTTATTCATGGGTGGTGGTGCGGTCGCAACCTGGCGCAGAAATGCGCTCACGTCACCATCGGCGCTGATATCATGCTTTGCAGATCGTTTCGGAACCTTGCTGTCTTTGTCAGCCATGCTTGCCCAGTATCATGATGTTGGCACGGTTACCCTTTCCACGATTGCGGACACCAGCCCCCGCACCTCCTCACGCGCCGCCAGATGGGAAGCGCTCAGCGGTTTACCGCCGGAGGCTTCTTTCAGATCAAGAATGGTCAGCCCGACCAGAAACAGTTCGCGAAAGATGACCCGCTCGCTGAAACCGGGCAGGACGCGGAATTTTATGGCGCTGGCAAGCTTGCTCAGGGCCCAGTCTACGTCGCGCGCATTGTGGCTATCCAGTGTGCCGATGCGGTTGCGAACCACGAACCACTCCATTGGCGCGCTGTTATCTTGTGACTGGTTCAACCGTTTTTCCAGTACCATTTCCGAATAGTGACTGGGGCCGAGTACCTGTTTCTTGCGCGCGTCGATATGGCCGAGTACATCCAGATCAACGAAACTGTCATTGACCGGTGTGACCAGAAGGTTCGCCGCGCCATGGGCGACCCGCGACAGCGGGCTGTCCGATCCCGGTGTGTCAATAACCAGAACGTCATGATTAACCCGGGCACCATCAATCAGAAATTGCAGACGTTCTGTTGCGCGAACAGTTTCCCCTCCGGGGTCATCTTCGCCAGTGACCTCTACCCCTGAATAGTGGACCGGCATTCCCACATCCCGGCCCAGAGCGTTTGCATAGGCCTGTCGGTTGGCGACATAGCGGCTCAGGCTTGCCTGGCGAATATCCAGATCGATGGAGGCAACCCGGTGTCCGAGATCCATCAAGCCGACGATCAGGTGCATGGCCGTGGTGGACTTGCCACAGCCGCCTTTTTCGTTACCGACAACAATGACGGGGGCGGCGCGACTGGCCGGGGTCGGTTCTGCCGATTTCCTGCCAAAAAGGTTCATGGTGCTGCGTGAACTCCCGCAGCGCTACCCGCCGGTCGCGCTTCCGTCACCGTTGATGGTGTGTCGCTCGACGTGTGGCTCAACGAAGCCTGTGTCAGATTGATGGCCTCAACCAGATTTCTGACCTCCTGTCGCGCCGCCAGATGGGACATGTTCAAACCCGCTCCACCCGGTGTCTCATTATCCACATCCATGATGGTGAGACCCCGGAGGAACAGTTCACGGAAGATGACTCGTTCACCGAATCCCGGCAACAGGCGGAAGTTGTAGCGCTTGCCGAGATCGGCCAACAACCGGGCCATGTCACGCTTCGATACCGCATCAAGGCTGCTCAGACGGTTACGCATGACAATCCAGTCGGTGGCCTTGAGGCCCAGATGCGCACGCTGCTTGCGTTGTTGCCATACGGTTTCCGCATAGTGACTGGGGCGTTCCACGGTCATCGAGTCGGGGTCAATGGTCGCCAGAACATCCAGATCCACGAAACTGTCATTCAGTGGCGTAATCAGTGTATCGGCCATGGTGTGGGCCAGTCGGCTGCGTTGGCTGTCACTTCCCGGTGTGTCTACCACGACGGCGTCGAACCGGGTCGAAAGCTGTCGCAACAGCCCGCCCAATTCGCGAAGGTCTGTTGTGACGTTGCTTGCAGAGACCTGTTCTCCGTCATCGAGCGGGGGAACGGTTTCGTGTTCCGGCAGGTGGAGTTTGAGGCCCTGCTTATCGGCAAATCTCTGTCTCAGGACAAAAAACCGCGTCAGGCTGCCCTGGCGTCCATCCAGATCAACACTGGCGACCGAATGCCCGGCCCGCAACAACCCAACGATCAGATGAATCGCTGTGGTCGATTTGCCGCTGCCCCCTTTTTCGTTACCCACGACGATAATCTGGCCGTGACTGATCGACATTCCTTAACCCGGTTTGTTGTGGCGAATACGGTATGCGGTTACTGCAAAGAGTTTACAGGCGCTTACAATCGCGAACAACAGGGAACAACCGGAAAGATTCCACAACCTGCTAGAGGTCGTTGATCGTGCCCTGGGGCCGAAATGCATGGAATACGAAGGCGAAGGTGATGTCGTGAACGGCATCGCGCCACTGACCATCCACCTGTCGCTGGACAACCACATTACCGACGTCCCGCCCGCGGGCGATAGCGGCGCTGTCGAGGGCGGAGTTCTGTCCGGGTCGCCACGTCAATCGCAGATCACCGACCTCCAGCGAGGTACGCTGGCGCAGTAATGGTAGCGTCCATGCCTGATCATCCACTGCAACCACCCGAACCATGGGGTTGATGTTCTCAGGCATCTCGCCGCGGTACAGGAACGGAAAATCTGCCGAGTCATAACCGGTATAGGGATTTCGTCCATAGCTGCGCATGTTAGGGTCGTTGGGAACAAGTACCTGCCCGTTTGGCGCACGCTCACGGAAGCTGGCCCATGATTCCAGGCGTGAGGGCATCATGGTCAGGGATTTTCCGGTCAGCTCGCCAATAATACCTTCGCCCAGAAACTGCTGCCACCATGTCTCTGTCTGGCGGTCATACATGACCAGATCAGAGTTCCGCAGGTTTCCGGTCGTGCCGAAATCCAGCACCCGACCATCCAGCCGCCGGTCGAACACGATGGAGGAATTGCACAACGGGCAATAGGTGACGGTCACCGGAATACCGGCAATCTCATCATTGACAATCTCATGCCATGTCAGAATTTGTAAGGGGTATGCCTTGGCCTCGCCACCAACATGCAAGGCGATAACCGGTTCTGTATCGCTGAGCGTTGTCATATCGGCAACAGGAACAAACTGCGGGTTGTCGATAGAGGGAATGCCGTCTTTTGGTGGCCCGCCCGACAGAATATCACTGTAGGGGACGCTATGGGTGTCGAAGTCTGTTTGTGGCCACGCGTAATCCCATGCCGAGGGGTGGGAATTTGCGTGCGCGCCCGTGGGCGTGACTAGGATGCTGATGGCAGCAATCAGGACGAAAGATACCAGATGGCTGACCCAAGTGTTTCGTTTTGTTTTCATGGCGGCAAGGATGGCCAACACGGCGCTAAACGGCAAAACACTGGTCTTCACATATAGGTGAATATCTGTCCGGGATTGAGG
>JAJFIE010000054.1 GCA_021775275.1 Rhodospirillales bacterium
TCGGTCGGATTTTGAATCATATTCTGAACATCTGCTCCTACGCCATGGACGTGGGCGCCATGACGCCCATGCTATGGTGCTTCGAGCACCGTGAAATCCTCATGGAGTTCTGCGAACGGGTCTGTGGCGCGCGGATGCATATGGCCTATTTCCGTCCCGGCGGTGTTGCCTTTGATATGCCGCCTGGTCTGGCGGAAGACATCGACGAATGGGCGCGCGGTTTCCCGGCGCTTCTCGACGATCTCGAGTGCCTGCTGACCGAAAACCGCATCTTCAAGCAACGGACCGTGGATGTGGGCGTGGTTTCTGCTGAACAGGCATTTGACTGGGGTTTCTCTGGTCCAAACATTCGCGCCTCTGGCGTCGCCTGGGATTTGCGCCGCGCGCAACCCTATGACGTCTACAATGCCATGGAATTCGACATCCCCGTCGGCAAACATGGCGATTGTTATGACCGTTATCTCGTTCGCATGGCCGAGATGCGGGAAAGCACCAAGATCATCCACCAATCTCTGGAATTGATGCCGGGTGGGCCGGTTAAAGTGGATGACCGCAAGATTGCACCACCATCACGGGCGAAGATGAAACAGTCGATGGAAGCGTTGATCCATCACTTCAAACTTTATACTGAGGGCTATCATGTTCCGGCGGGCGAAACCTATACGGCTGTTGAAGCGCCGAAGGGTGAGTTTGCGGTGTATCTGGTATCGGATGGCGGCAACAAGCCGTACCGCTGCAAAATCCGCGCTCCCGGATTCGTGCATCTTCAGGCAATAGAAATGATGTCAAAAGGGCACATGTTGGCCGACGTGGTGGCCATCATCGGGTCTATTGATATCGTGTTTGGTGAGGTTGATCGATGAGTATGAATAACGCCAACATCGAACAACCGAAGAGCTTCGCCTTTACACCTGAAAATGTAGAGGAGGCGAAAGCCATCGTCGCGAAATATCCAGAAGGCAAACAGGCGAGCGCCTGCATGCCGTTGCTTGATCTGGCGCAACGCCAAAATGATGGTTGGCTACCCCGCGTCGCGATGGATCATGTCGCCGAAGTGCTGAATATGGAACCAATCAGTGTCTACGAAGTCGCGACGTTTTATACCATGTACAACCTGCAACCCATTGGGAAACACCACGTTCAGGTGTGCACCAATCTCCCATGCTGGTTACGTGGATCCGATGAAATCACCGCGACCTGCAAACGCGTGACCGGAACGGAATTTGGCGAAACCTCTGATGACGGCATGTTCACGTTAAGCGAAGCCGAATGTCTCGGCGCATGCGTCAATGCACCGATGGTCCAGATCAATGATGACTATTTCGAAGACCTGACGCCGGAAACAGCAGAGGATATTCTTAACATCCTGCGCGCTGGCGGAACGCCAAAGCCGGGATCACAAAGCGGTCGCCATACATGTGAGCCGGCTGGTGGTCTGACGTCATTGCGTGAAGGGGAGGACGCCTGATGCTGAAAGATCAGGATCGCATCTTCACAAATATTTATGGTCTGCGGGAATGTACTTTGGCAGGCGCACAGGCGCGGGGTGATTGGGACGGAACGAAAACCCTGCTGGAGCGCGGTCGTGACACCATTATTGATGAGATCAAGAATTCGGGCCTTCGTGGTCGCGGTGGCGCGGGTTTCTCCACCGGCATGAAATGGTCATTCATGCCCAAGGAAGTCGGCGCGCGCGCGCACTACCTGGTGATCAATGCCGACGAAGGCGAGCCGGGGACATGCAAGGACCGTGAAATCCTCCGCCATGAGCCTCACAAACTCATTGAGGGATCACTGGTCGCCAGCTTTGCCATGCAGGCGCATGCCGCGTATGTCTATATTCGTGGTGAATTCTACCGAGAGGCCGAGGCCCTGCAAAAAGCAGTGGATGACGCCTACGAAGCAGGCTTGATCGGCAAGAACGCCTGTGGTTCCGGTTGGGATTTCGATTTTTATATCCATATGGGTGCGGGGGCCTACATCTGTGGTGAAGAATCGGCCCTGATACAAAGTCTCGAGGGCAAGAAGGGGCAGCCGCGCCTGAAGCCGCCGTTTCCGGCCAATGTGGGGGCATGGGGCTGCCCGACAACGGTAAATAATGTGGAGTCCATTGCGGTTGTACCAGAGATTTTGCGCCGTGGTGCGGACTGGTTCGGTGCTTTGGGGCGCCCGAACAACACAGGCACGAAGTTGTTTAACATTTCCGGACACGTGAACAATCCCTGCACCGTGGAAGAGGAAATGGGCGTTCCTCTCAAGGAATTGATCGAAAAGCATGCCGGTGGCGTTCGTGGCGGCTGGGATAATTTGTTCGCCATCATTCCGGGCGGCGCCTCGGTTCCCCTGTTGCCGAAATCGCTATGCGATAATGTCCTGATGGATTTTGATTCACTGAAAGAAGTGCAATCAGGCCTCGGGACGGCAGCCGTCATGGTCATGGACAAGTCGACCGATCCCATTAAGGCCATCACCCGGTTGTCGCGTTTCTACAAACATGAAAGTTGCGGTCAATGCACGCCATGCCGTGAAGGCACCGGCTGGATGTGGCGCATGATGGAACGGATGACCGCGGGTAACGCTGCGGTCAGTGAAATTGATCTACTGGAAGAAGTTACCCGTCAGGTGGAGGGGCATACGATCTGTGCCCTTGGTGATGCGGCGGCGTGGCCTATTCAGGGACTTATCCGTCACTTCCGTCCGCTGATGGAAGAACGGATTGAGCAACATCAGGCCGCACAAGCCAATGCGGCAGAGTAAGAGTAGAAGAGTAAAGGTGACGAGATGCCTACGCTGACAATTGACGGCAAGGAAATCGAAGTCGAGAACGGGTTGACGGTCTTGCAGGCATGTGAGTCTGCGGGTATCGAAATTCCTCGTTTCTGCTTCCATGAGCGCCTGTCCATTGCCGGAAACTGCCGCATGTGTCTGGTGGATATGGAACGTGCGCCCAAACCGGTGGCATCGTGCGCCATGCCTGTTGCTGATGGCATGGTCATTCGCACCAATACTCCGGAAGTGCAGAAAATGCGTAAAGGGGTCATGGAATTCCTGCTAATCAACCATCCCCTTGATTGTCCCATATGTGACCAGGGCGGTGAGTGCGATTTGCAGGATCAGGCCATGGGATATGGCGCAGACCGCAGTCGCTACCAGGAAAACAAACGCGCCGTCAAAGACAAATATATGGGGCCATTGATCAAGACGATCATGACCCGGTGCATCCATTGTACCCGGTGCATCCGTTTTGCCCGTGAAATTGCCGGTGTACCTGAGTTGGGCGCAACGGGGCGTGGCGAGCACATGGAAGTCGGCACCTATGTTGAGAAGGCCCTGACGTCGGAATTATCCGGCAATCTGGTGGACCTGGGCCCCGTCGGCGCCCTCACGTCAGCGCCCTACGCCTACCATGCGCGTTCATGGGAGTTGAAAAAAACCGAGTCCATTGATGTGATGGATGCGCTGGGTTCGGCCATTCGTGTTGATACCCGGGGTGCCGAGGTGATGCGCATTCTTCCCCGTCTGAATGAAGATGTGAACGAAGAATGGCTTTCCGATAAATCGCGTTACGCCTGTGACGGCTTGCGTAAACGACGTCTGGACCGCCCCTACGTGCGGCGTGACGGCAAATTGCAGGAAGTCACCTGGCAGCAGGCGTTTGACGCCATCGCTACCCATCTGAAGGGCAAGGACGGGTCCAAGATCGCCGCCATTGCCGGTGATCAGACAGATGTGGAATCCATGGCCGCATTGAAAGACCTGATGATGGCGCTTGGGTCTCCAAACATGGACTGCCGTCAGGACAGCGCAGCGCTGGACCCGTCCTGTCGTGCATCGTATCTGTTTAATTCAACGGTTGCCGGGATAGAGGATGCGGATGCCTGCCTGATCATTGGCTCCAATCCACGGATTGAAAATG
>JAJFIE010000531.1 GCA_021775275.1 Rhodospirillales bacterium
GCCATGCCGGTCATTTCCGGTCCCAGTCCATGACGACGCTGGAGATACAGCGGAGTCATACTGAGCAACGCCATGAAAGCCATATTGTAAATGGCGATCAGGCCGACGACCTTCAGTCCCGATGGTGTGCGCCAAATCTGCCATAACGAAATCAGGTCATGATGGGAAAATCGGGTGGCTGGGCGTTTTGGAATGTGCCGAGCCACAAAAATAAACAAAACACCCATGACGAACGCTGGAATGACACAAAGCTGTAACGCCGTTCGCCAATCCATGTAGGCCAGCAGGAAGCCGACCAGCAAGGGGCCCAGAACTTCGGCGAAGGTTCCCCCCATGGCGTGAATGCCCAACGCTCTGGCGCGCCCGGTCGGCGCCTGTTGCACCAGGGTTCCTGTGGCTACGGGGTGCCAGACGGCATCTCCCAGACCACCAATGGCGAGCAGCAGGGCGAAGGTCCAGTAGCCGGGGGCAAAGGACGCGGCAAAATATCCCAACCCTACCCACCAGAAAGTTGCCACCAGCAGGCGACCCCGGTCAGACACATGATCGGCGGCTATACCTCCGGGCAGGTAGGCGATGGCCGAGCCAACGCTGTGGATTGTGAACAACAGCCCCAGTTGTGCGGGGCTCAAATCCATGGCGACGGCAAACGCCGGGGCAATGATCCACACCGCGCATGGCGCAAAGTCATTGCAGAGGTGCCCTAGGGCAAAGGCAGGCAGCAGGGATTTCGGTTGTTGCATGTAGCTATCCGGCCTTCTGTGCGCGGATAGAGAAACTCAACGGAATAGTGGGCCAATGATCCGGGGCACGGTAGAAATATTCGTCCACTTGTTCCATGACATCGAATGCTTTCCAAGTGAGGACGGGGTGTTCGTGCAGGAATTCGATCACCATGTTGTTTTTGCACAGCAGGGTTACAATCTCACCCATGCCGTGGGCCCACTCGTAGGTGCGGGTGTTTTTCAGTTTTGCATTCGGGTCTGCATAATCGCTGCTTGTATCCATGACAAACGGCTCGGCGCGATTGAAGTAATCATAGATAATCGGGGGGATTGAATGATCGCCAGGTTCTGAATCTTGCAGACTTAAGGCAAGAGGATGTCCCTCCAGCATATAAAAGACGCCACCGGGTTTCAGGAAACGACCGATGTTGGCAGCCCAGGGTTCCAAATCGGCCAACCAACCAATAGCCCCCCAGGTCGTAAATATCATATCAAACTGACCCGACACCAGCTCTCGTGCATCTTCAACACGACCTTCCACGAATGTCGCAGGCACGCCGCTTTCTGAGCTCAGGCGACGGGCCGTCGCAATGCCATTGGGTGAAAAATCCAGACCCGTGACAGTCGCGCCGAGGCGCGCCAACGATAGGGTATCCAATCCAAAATGGCATTGAGTATGTAAAATGGAGAGGCCGGCAACATCGCCAATCTCAGCGCGCACAAGCGGATCGAGGATGCATTCACCTTTCAGGAACTTCTGCACCCGATAGTCGGAAAACGCCTCGGCATTCTGATGAACATCGACCAGTTCATCCCAATACAGCCGGTTCGCGTGTTCCTGTTCATTGAGGTTGACCATCGCTGCCCCGGATCGAATAAATTCAGCCGCGACACGATAGCCGAGAATTCATTTCACCACCAGCGACGAACGGCTTTTAAGTGTACGCGATGCGGCTGAGTGACCAGTGGACGACGACGGCGCCAAGAACAATGACCGTTACCATGAACGCCAGTATTGTGTAACGGTGGATATTCCCCTCGCGTGTGGATTTGTGGGCACGCACGGACCGATACACGTTGGAAAATCTTTTGTTCATAGAATCAATCTTGGTGATTTCGTTGGCTTGCCAGAATTGGTAGAGCGTCATGGTGAAAATCACCCCTGCCGTCATCAGAATGGTAATTGCCATGAACTTGTCGGTCAGCGCCTTGTTGGCGTTAACAAATCCGGCGATGAAGATCAGACCGGCGAAGGTGATGAGAGTGGACCCGACAGTCTTCCACTGGAGGGATTTGACGAACCGAAGCGTTTCGGTTGATTCCAGATACAGCATTCGAAGCTCCGCATGGGTCAGTTCATCCAGTTCGGACGGCGTAACCGTATCGTCGTTAGCATCTTCATTTTCGACGTCTTCTTCTTTATTGCTCGCCATGTTGTGCTCCTGACCCTACAAATCTGGGGATCCCTCACATGCCCATCCGTGCGTGGCCCATCCATGTAGGATCAGACACACCGGAACCATCAACAAGGTAAACTGAGGAGGTTAAAAGGGTGTTAGCAGTTGTATTAAATACGGCAATGTGACGGGTAACTGAAAATAACAGGAATTTACGGGAAATATTGTGGCAAACAGTTTGTTTCAGCGAAGGCCGGATTTGTTGCCCAGCCTGGGGATTGCCTTCAGTGCAGGTCTCTGGGGCTTGTTCTGGATTCCCATACGAGCGATAGAGGAAGCAGGTGTCAGCGCCGCCTGGACCGGGCCGGCCATTTTCGTATGCGTGGTGATTACGGTTTTGCCGATAGCCATCTGGCGGTGGCGGCGTTTCCTGACAAGTGATCTGGGTTTCTGGACTGCATGTGGATTGGCGGGGTTGGCGTTTACTTTCTACGCAATCAGTTTCAATCTGACCGATGTGGTTCACGCCATGTTGCTGTTTTATGTGTCACCCATCTGGAGCACGTTGCTCGGTATTGTGTTCCTCGGCGAACGACTGACCCTTAACCGGGTCCTGGCGATTGCGCTCGGTATTGGCGGCCTCGCGGTGGTTTTGGGTGCGGGCGATGGGTTCCCCTGGCCGCGCCAGATCGGTGACTGGTTCGCGCTCGGTGCGGGATTGTGCTGGTCCATTGCATCCGTACGGTTCTTTCAGGGCGGCGCCACTCTTTTATTTGAAAAGACATTTGCCTTCGTTCTTTGCGCGCTCGGCGCTTCGGTGGTGCTCGCCCAGTTGCCGCTGGGGATTGATGCATCTTTCCCCCAAATTGAATCGCTTGCCAAAGTATGGTTTTGGCTCGCTGTTGTGACGGCATTTTTATTGCCGGGTCTGTTCCTGACCATCTGGCCCGCGACTGTTCTGAGCCCGGCCCGGGTCGGTATTCTGTTCATGTTTGAGGCTATCGTGGGCGTCGGATCGGCAGCCTTGCTGACGGAAGAAATATTTGGCCTGAGAGAGGTCGTTGGCACAGTGCTCATTATCAGCGCGGGTGTCACCGAAATGATACGGCCGCAACCGGTTGCGATCAGCGATTAGTATCCCAACGCTGGCTGTATCGGATTGAGCAATGGTTTACCGTCCAGGTACAACGCCATATTCTGAAAGAACAAATGGAGCGTCATGGGCACGTAGGCGTCACCGTCATCGGCGGACACATGGGGCGTAATGATCAGGTTCTTTGTGTTCCACAGCCGCGCGCCAGGGGAAATTGGCTCAGGGTCGAACACATCAAGTATTGCTCCGGCCAGGGTTCCCGCTTCCAGTTTGTCGCACAAGGCGTCGTAATCCATGATCGCTTCGCGACCAATATTGACAATGCCCGCCGATGGCTTCATCAGGTCAAGGCGTCGGCGATCCAGCAGGCCACGGGTGTCGGGCGTGTCGGGTGTCGCCGCCAGCACATAATCCGCGCGGGGCAGGACGTCGTCGAGTTGTGCTGTGGTCACGACTTCATCGCAACCCTCGACCGGTCTGCCACTTCGGTTAACGCCAATGACATGAACGCCCAGTTCGTGCACCTTCTGGGCGGCTGAACCGCCCAGACTGCCGGTACCAATAACCACCAGTGTCTTACCCGCAATTGGTGAGGCATAAAGTGAGTCGTAGACCCGGTTACGCTGATTAGTGACGATTGCCGGTATATGCGAGTGCAGCATCAGGATGCTCATCAGGCCAAATTCACCAGCCTTGGCGGCATGAACGCCCTTGTTGTTTGTCAGCGTGACGTTATCCGGTATCCAGTCCATGGGCAGCATATGCTCGACACCAGCGCCGATGCAGTGAATCCATTTGAGATTCGGGGCCACGGCACTGAGATTCTCCATGGGCAGATTCCAGGCCAGCAGGACCTCGGCATCCTTCATGGATGAGGCGAAATTGTCGGTGTCCCAGTCAATGAAAACACCCAATTTACCGGTGATGTCCGGAAATTCTGCCAACGCGTGATCAAAACGCTCCTGCGTAATGGTGAAGACCTCTTCACCCTCCGGCGTATTGGGAAACGAGCCCTCTGCCCAACGGTTGTTCTTGACATGAACCTTGGTGGTCATGATGCACCCCTTTGCATGTACAGGTTCAATATCAGGTGATACCGTTGGCTTCGAGCTGTTTTAACTTCTCGATAATAGAGGAGTCCCGGTCTTCATTGCCACAGGTCTCGTACTCGAACTGTATATCCATGACAGCCGAGCCAATTTCCATCAAGTAAGCCGAATCGTCCTGCCCCTGTTTCGGCGGCAAATTCAAGACCGTGTCCTGACCATAGGTGCGGACTGACGATCCTTCGGGCGCGACCGGTTGCGGTGGCAGCTTG
Organism: Rhodospirillales bacterium; assembly: GCA_021775275.1. Lineage (GTDB taxonomy): Bacteria > Pseudomonadota > Alphaproteobacteria > Rhodospirillales > Casp-alpha2 > JAJFIE01. Next base: position 4,534 of record JAJFIE010000531.1, read on the forward strand.
CCATCAGCCAATTCGCGGATCTGCTTTCGGATACGACGCCGGTAAAGCGAGATGCCGCGATCCGTTGGCATGAGATTCTCACCCATATGAGTGGAAATGGTTCCCATGCCCTCAACTGCTTCCGAATCAGCCGGGCGACGTTGTTTTTCCTCAGATGGTCGGTCAACGATCTCGCCCTGTTCGATCATCTCGCAGCCCTCCTTGGTATTGTATTCATGAGGATCGCCGCGGTCGCCGAAATTGCCCCATGCGTAGGCAAAGGAGTTCTCGTCATCCACCGGTACGACCCAGCGAGTGAACGCGGATCGACCGAAATATCGCGACTGCGCACCGTCGGCGGCATAGGCTGCGCCGGCCTGCGTGAAATTTGGTAAAATCAGCTCA
>JAJFIE010000532.1 GCA_021775275.1 Rhodospirillales bacterium
GATCAAGCGGAATTCCTGTGGCAAATCACTGGATATCGCCCGTATGGCCAGGGACATGCACGGCGGCAACGGTGTCTCGGACGAGTTCCATGTGATCCGTCATGTGATGAACCTGGAGGCCGTGAACACCTATGAGGGTACTCATGATATCCACGCGCTAATCCTCGGTCGGGCGCAGACGGGACTGCAGGCCTTTACCGGCGCGTAACGGGCCATAGGAGAATCCATCATGTCGGAAGCCATTGAACGTGCAGGCCAGTTAGGTGATATCCTGGATGCCTCGCTGCGTTCCATTATCGAGACCGGGGAGGGAAACTTCCGGCCCTATGACCGCTATGGCGTTGTGCTGCCGGGCATGAGCTGGTTGCCGCTGAGCCTCAACGCCGAAGAAAATCTCGATCTGTTCCTGCTTCGGTTCGAGGCGGGCGCGCAAAGCTATCCTCACGAGCATGCCGCCGCCGAGCAGTTCCTGATGATGGAAGGCACCCTCACCGACTGTGACGGGCATGTATTCAAGACCGGAGATTTCGTCCGCTTCGAGCCGGGATCAACCCATCACTCGGTATCGGAGGATGGTTGTCTGATTCTGGTCATCCTGCGCGATCCGAACCGCCCACTTACGGCATAGGGAGAGGTGACACGCCGATGGCGGTTTTATGCACCATGAGCAATCCAACATAGAGCAGCAGACCCGCGGCAATTCGCCACACCCGGATTTCTGACAATACAAACCGCTGCCGCCCGTCCAAAACAGCCACAAACGGAATGCTCGACGTCTCGGCGATATAAGCGTCCCAGGCGTCTCCCAGTTCGATGGATTTTCGTTTATCCATATGCCAGGCGCCACCGACGGACAACAGCGCCATGGAGCTGAACAATACAAAATCCGGGGCCGTGGCATTGGCCAGCATGTGCACCATCGCCCACAAGATAATGCCCCACAATATGGGATGGCGGGTAATGCGAAATATGCCATGCGGCCCTCGCTCCAGACCTTTGAATATGGCAAAGCCCACCGCTGTCGGGTTACCCGATGTATATCCGGCAACCAGCAGAATACAAACCAGCGGCATGACGCTCACGGCAACATGACGAAACGCGATGGGGGCCTGCCATAACTCGATCCTGGGCGCCGCACCATAGGCGCGCAGCATCCACCACATGGTTAGTCCGGCGACAATAAAGTAGAGGCCGGTAAAGAACCTCTCACCTATTTTGGCAATCAGCCGTGAACGGACAGGATAGGCAGATAAGGCAAAATGACTGCAAACGAATATCAAGGCGGCGCCTATAAGCTCCATCATATCGTGATCACCATTCATCAAAGGTCATGTGACATCACAGGCGGTTTGCTGGCCCGCGTACAAATATACAGCCCGATGGGCAACAGCACGCCACTTAACAAAAACGGCGGCATCCAGTCGCCATCGCTGACCACCGCCATATAGAGGACACTGCCCGCCATCATGACAACAGCGAGAATTTTGCCGCGAACAGGAATAACCCGGTATTGATACCACGCCCTCACAGACGGTCCCAATACTCTGTGTTCCCACAACCAGACCTGAAATCGGATAGAGCTTCTCGAAAATGCCCACACCGCCACAATCAGGAATACTGTCGTGGGCAGTCCGGGAACAATGACCCCGACCACGCCCAAGGCGATCATGATCCAACCCATGGCGAAGTACCACCACCGCACCATCGAGGATGTCGCCAACTCGGTAGGGGGCGGCGGAATTTTGTTTATCTCGGGGGGAGGCATGGTATTCAGGATAATCCGCCATTGGACACAGGTGATGATTGATGAGTTTATACTGTGCCACAAAACTGCACCAATATGGCGACTTTCATGACCATTGATTTAAGCCCGTCAGAACTACCGAAGCTCGGCGCGAGAAACCTTTCGTCCGATCATATGTGGATGGACCTGACAAATTCATCCAGTCGGTCAGATCAGGCGACCCCTGCCCTGTTTCTGGACCGGGATGGCGTCATTGTCGTGGATACCAATTATGTAAATGACCCCGGAGACGTTAAATTACTGCCGGGCGCCGCCGAATTGATCAGGGCGGCAAATTCATCGCACATTCCAGTTGTTGTGGTAACCAATCAAAGCGGTATCGGACGTGGGTATTTCGGCTGGCGCGCGTTTGAAATTGTTCAGGACCGTATCGGTGATCTGCTGGCAAAGCAGGATGCCAGATGGGATGCCGTGCTCGCCTGCCCCCATCACCGGGACGCAGCGCCACCCTACGACCATGCCGACCATCCATGCCGCAAACCGAACCCGGGAATGATCGTCGCGGCTGAGGACATTCTTAATATTGATCTGGCCCGATCATGGATTGTTGGCGACCACGCCACTGATCTTGAGGCGGGCCGCAATGCGGGACTTAAGGGTGGCGTACACGTTGCAACCCACCCCACCTCGGCAACTCGTGAACGCGCCAAGGCTGAAATCCTGAAAACCGATTATTTCCGGGCAATCACCTGCGACAGCGTGACCGGCATCTGGGATATCCTCACCTACTGAACCAGCCAAGTCCCTCAGCTGTCGTTGTCTGCGGCGTGTATTCACAACCAACCCACCCTGCATAACCCATAGCGTCAATGGCTTTGAACAAGGGTGGATAGTCGATATCGCCCACATCCGGTTCATGACGACCGGGGAATCCACTGATCTGAATATGCTTAATTTGGTCTTTGTATTTGGGCAGGGCCTCATATGGATCATCACTCATTCGATAGGCGTGATAGACGTCAAATTGCAGGCCAACATTCGCGCGGCCGATCTGTTCAATAATCGAAACCACCTCAGAAACACGGCTAAGAAAATATCCGGACAGATCATAGGAATTGATAGGCTCGAGCAGCACCTGGGCATTATGTGGCGCAAATAATTCCGCTGCATAACGGGCGTTTTCGATCAGTGCTGACCGACAGTCGGCGGCAGATATGTCTGCCGGGGGACACCCGGATAAAAGATGCACCTGAGAGCACCCAAGTTCCCGGCAATACCTGAGCGCCTGCTCAACCCCGTCCCGGCATTCAGCTTCCCTGCCCGGAATTGCCGCCAGCCCACGGTCTCCCGACAGCATATCACCCGCAGGTGCATTGATCAGAACCATGGAGATGCCGTGCCGGGATAATGCCTGCGCCAGTTTCCGGGCGTTAAATTCATAGGGCCATTGGCATTCCACAGCCGCAAACCCTGCATCGGCGGCAGCCTCAATCCGATCCGGAAAGTTCCATTCACCAAACATGGTTGAAATATTTGCGGCAAATCTGGGCATGGTCAGACTATCTCCGGGCGGTTCCGTATGGCCTCGGCGATGCTATCCGCTGAATTCAAACGGGGATGGATTCCATCCTCCCACTCTCCGGTCAGCGGACGGGCGTAACCGCCTGCGTAGAGTAACTGATGAAGTCGAGCGTGCTTATCCGTTATCAGTGCGGGCGGTGCGTAAATGTAGACAGGCGCTTCCGTCGCACAGACTTCCGAACACATGGAAACCGAATCTCCCGTCACCACCACACCGTCGGCCAACGCCAGATAGCCCAGGTACGGATTAGCTCCTTCCTGACCCCACCTGAACATGTGGTGAGGGACGGTAATTTCCGACATCAAGGCCGCTTCAGCAGACTGGCCTGTCCGTCGACTGGTGGAAATCATCAGGCTGCCACCCGTTACCGTCGCCATATCATTTACCAGATGGCCCAATTCTCTTGCCATATCGGTGGTGAATTTTCGCCGCCGGGTTGATCCACCAACCAGTACAGCAATTCGCGGCGTAGAGAGAAAGGAAACCTCATCACGCAACTCCGACGCCGCCTGAGTCAACTTTTCCCCGGTGATGCCATGCGGCGCGCCCAGAATGGGAAGGATGTTAGTGCCTGTTTTCGGCTCGTCATGGGTCGGAACGGCGATCAAATCAAAATCACCAATTCCCGATGATCCCGGATACATGATCTGCACAAGTCTGGTCCGGCCACCATTTCGGACTTTGATGGCGCGTGCAACCGGCGCTGTCCGCCGACCGGCAGCAATCACAAGACCGGGCCATGGTGGTCGAAATCCTAATCGGGACACCATAGACAGGCCAACAAATTGAGCGCCAAGCAAATTATTGGGGAGGTGCGCAAAAACCGAATAACGGACTTCTTTCACCGTATACGGTAACCCGAGTGCATCTGCCACGCCCAGGCACTGGCTCCTGTTTCCTGCCCGGTCATCGAGCAAGGCCCATATCACCATTTGTTCCGGCGATCGTTTTTCGTCGTCCATAAGGGAATAAACCGGTCTGAAGCGCCCCCGGTCAACCGGTATTCGTCAATTCCCGAGAGATCGCCTTGAAATCTGTGGATTCTAAATTGTCATAGCGGGCTTCAAGCACTAAACAATGGAGACAATGTGTACAGGGAAAAGATAAACAATGGCTGATACGGACCAGGATACACAGGCGGCAATGGCGGCACGGGAAACAGCCCGGTTGTTACTCGACATCAAAGCCGTCAATTTTCGTCCGCAAGCGCCCTACATGCTCACAGCCGGGTGGGCCAGCCCTGTCTATATTGACTGTCGCTGGGTCATTTCATTTCCCGAAGCGCGCGGCAAGATAATCGAACATGCAGTTTCCATGCTTGATCAGCGGATCGGTTTCGATTCCATCGATGCGGTCGCGGGCGGGGAAACCGCTGGCATTCCCTATGCTGCGTGGATTGCTGAGGCCACAGATAAACCGATGCAGTACGTGCGTAAAAAACCAAAAGGGTTTGGTCGCGATGCCCAGATCGAAGGCAATCTGATTGATGGCAGCAACGTTCTCCTGGTTGAAGACCTGGCGACCGACGGCGGATCGAAAGTCAATTTCGTCAACGCGCTTCGCACCGCCGGAGCAGAAGTATCCGATGCCTTCGTTGTCTTTTTCTATGGTGTATTTCCGGGTGCACTGGATGGTTTGAAGGAATCGGGTGTTACTCTGCATTACCTGACTACGTGGCGCGAAGTACTGGAGGAAGCCGAGCTCGGCAAGGACTTTTCCACTGAAGAAATTGACGGTGTGCGGGCCTTTCTGGACGATCCACTTGGCTGGTCCGCCGCGCATGGTGGACGCGACTCATAAAATTCGGACAGAATTCCCGCTGCATAAAGCATCACAGGTGCTAGTCTGGCCCGAGTCTTCCTAACACCGGACAGGGGCCATAAATTGCTTATACGCACAGTCAGACAATTCATCGTACTTGCCATAGTCGGCATGATGCTCGCGCTCGCTCCAGGCGCACACGCCAAGGAAACACTGGTCATCGGTATTACGCAGTTTCCGGCGACCTTCCATCCCAGCATCAATTCCATGATGGCAAAATCATACATCCTCGCCATGACCCGCCGCCCCATTACCACCTACGATGAAAACTGGCAACTTATCTGCATGCTTTGCACGAAGTTGCCGAGCATTGAAAACGGCCTCGCCGTCCGGGAGAAAACCTCTGATGGCCGAAACGGTGTCGCCGTCACCTATACCATCCATCCTGATGCAGTATGGGGCGATGGTGTTCCCGTCAGCACACGGGATGTGCTGTTCACATGGGAGGCCGGGCGAAATGATCTTTCCGGCATTGGTGGTGCGGAATTATATCGCCGCATTTACAAAATCGATGTTGTGGATGACAAGACATTCACCCTGCACGTCGACAGGTTGACGTTCGACTATAACAGTCTGGGCGGGTTTTCATTATTGCCCGAGCACCTCGAGCGCAGGAAGTTTGCGGAGCCGGAAGCGTATCGCCATAAGACCGCCTATGACACCGATACCCTGAACGAAGGTCTTTACTTCGGCCCCTACGTTGTTGCTGATGTAGCGCCCGGATCACATGTTGTTCTCGCACGAAACCCGAAGTGGTGGGGCAAACCGCCTGCCTTCGAAAAAATCGTCGTCCGTGTTATCGAAAACACGGCGGCGCTTGAAGCCAATATTCTTTCCGGTGAAATCGACATGATTGCCGGTGAACTTGGTGTGAATATCGATCAGGCCCTGGCCTTTGAGCAACGACATGGTGGACGCTTCCAGGTCATTTACAAGCCGGGACTGATCTATGAGCACATTGACCTCAATCTGGATAATCCAATCCTCAAAGACCGGCGTATCCGCCTTGCCATGTTGCACGCCATCGACCGTAACGCGATCAGCCAGCAACTGTTCGGCGGCAAGCAACCGGTAGCCAACAGTAACGTCAATCCACTGGACGCCATGTATGCACCGGATTTACCAGTGCCGGAATATGATCGGAAGAAAGCTGCTCGGCTCCTGGCTGATGCGGGCTGGGCAACCATGAAGAATGGCGTGCGGATTAATGCGAAAGGTGAGCCCCTGACACTGGATTTCATTACCACATCGGGCAACCGAACACGTGAACTTGTACAACAGGTTTTGCAAAGTCAGTGGCGCATGCTGGGCATTGATGTACGGATAAAAAACCAACCGGCCCGGGTCTTTTTTGGCGAAACACTTACCGAACGGACCTATACCGGTCTCGGCATGTATGCATGGATCAGCTCGCCTGAAAGCGTGCCCAGAACAACACTGCATTCCGCCTACATCCCCGACAAGGCCAACGGATATTCGGGGCAGAACTACATGGGTTTCAAATACCCGGAAATCGACGACCTCCTGGACCGGATTGAAGTGGAACTGGATCCGGAGAAACGCCGTCCCCTGTGGCGGCGCCTGCAAGAAATCTACATTGAGGAAATCCCGGTTATCCCCCTCTATTTCCGCGCCAACGCCTTTATTCTGCCCAGGTGGCTGCGCGGTATGAAACCCACAGGCCACCAGTACCCATCAACCTTGTGGGTCGAAGACTGGTACACAGAGCAATGAGCGCCCCTGTCTTATATGGCGCCTCGTATAGTGTGTACGTGCGCATTATCCGTCTCGCTCTTGAGGAAAAATCCATCGACTATGTTCTACACGAGGTCGATATCTTCGCTTCGGACGCGGTGTCTGATACAATGGCACAACGTCACCCGTTCCACCGCATCCCGACCTTTGAGCACGACGGGTTTGAATTGTATGAAACCGCCGCAATTGCCCGGTATATCGACGAAGCATTTGCCAAACCGCCATTGATACCTGTCAGCATCCGGGATCGTGCCAGAATGAACCAGATCATCAGCATTCTCGACAACTACGCCTACCCTTCGTGGGTATGGGGCCTGTTTGCCGAACTGGTCAAAAGCCCGGAGGAAAAACAGAAGACGGACAAGAACACTTTCGAAAAAGCCATCGATGACTCACGGACATGCCTTCGCGTCATATCCGATCTTCACAATGGTGACGGCCCTTATCTTGTTGGACCTGAGTTCACGCTCGCCGATATCTATGCCATTCCCATGTACGTATATCTGACAATGAGCGATGAGGGTCAGAGCATGGTGGGTTGCACGACGTGGCCTCAGT
>JAJFIE010000533.1 GCA_021775275.1 Rhodospirillales bacterium
TCATTGAATTCTTGGCTCTTAACCCCTTGGCACACACAGGGGATCAAAGCTTTCGAGTCCTGTTTGTTTATCGGTTGCGTGAGCAACCACGATCGTAGACGGGGTATGTGAAGTTCCGCAGTTTAGGTCACAAGGCATGACTTGTGAACAAATATGAGTAGAATATGGTTGCCGGGTCGATTCGGTGAAATCCTACCCACCAGCACACATAAGTCAGAAAAATGCGAAAAGTTGGCCGACCAAAAGCACAAGATTCAGCATTCGATCGTTCGCTTGCCCTCAAGAAAAGCGCGTTGGATCTTTTGTCTCGCGATACCGCTGGCAAAGTAACCATCAAGGATATTGGGCGGGAAGCAAATGTCACAACCGCGATGATCTACTACTACTTCGAGGACAAAGATGATCTGCTGAGGTCGGCTATTGAATATGCAATTGACAACTCTTTCGAACATTTTGACAAGTTAAGCCAGGATATTGAACACCCTGCGGCATTGATACATGAGTGGCTTCGAACGCATGAGGAACTTGTTGAGCCAATCAGAAAAATGATGAAGCTGAACCTTGATTACAAAATGGGAAAAGACAGAACCGATCGTACCGATCAGGCTATTCAACGTTTCTATGATTCAGAGAGAACAATTTTACTGGATTGCGTCAAAAGAGGGATTCGCCTGGGTATTTTTACAGAGGTGGATCCGGAGTCAATTTGGGTTATCGTCTCGACTTTTCTGGATGGCGCAATGGTTCGCTCGGGAATTGTTGATGGATTTGACGTCAGAAAAGCAATTGTTGTCTTTGAAGCATTGTTATGGGACCGGCTCGGCTATAATAGCAAGAGTTTCTAAACAAACTTCCAAGGGGTGTGGAAGCTCACTACCTTCATGCGCGTGGAAAATTTCACTTGATGCAAAGCTTTGATGCGCGTTTCTAGGTAGGCAATGCGGTCGCCTAGCCTGCCCAGCCTCAAACATATCATCGGAATAGCGGGACCATTCCTCTCATCTAAAATTGGCAGGGAGGGATCAACCCTGTTGCCGTAAACCTCGAAAGTATGATTTCATGGGTTCCTGGGAGTACGACCCATGTGCGTAAACTGTTCATTTCATATGAACGTCGTATCAATAACGGCGTTTCATTGTTGTCGAAATGCGATTACCATCAGAATTTTCGTATTCGTTGACGAATTTCGTTCGCCTATCTATGGTAAAATACTCTTTTATAAATTTTTTTTAGGAAAATAATTGAAATTCGTATCGACCGTCAGTCGCAAAGAGATATAAAAAATTTTGCGAAACGGCATTATTGGTCGCGAAGATTGCTTAAAAATTGACAGATATTTAATTATCTGATCAGTTAATTATTATAACTCCGGAGAAAACCACGGGGAGTACAGATGAAGGCTGGGAGAAAAAAGGCAAAAAATAAGAGCGTGGGAATGCCGAGTTGTACGTTCCTGAAACGCCTGCCAAACCTGAAACAATGTGGGGTCCAATCTCTAAGGGATGGCGAAGACGTGCGTTTCGTCCGTCTGGGGGATGAAATCGTCTCTGGCATATTCACATCAAATAGCGAAGACCTCAGTCGCCAGACAGTCGTACCATTGAAAAGAGATGGTCAGGCGTCCTGCCTTCCAGCTATGGAAGAGCTGACTGTGTCTGGAACGACAATCTGGGGCCGCGTCACGCTGTCTGGGGAACACAATCCGATCCCTCTTTTCGTGATAAGCGACCCACCAAATCCTGCTTACTTGGCCTGTCAAAGGAACTCATTGAATTGCAACTGCCCGGGTTGATCGGGGCGGGGCGGGATCACCGTGGCTAGATTTTGGAAATAAGGTGCTAGTGTTGTTAGGAAAACAGCTGACCCAAGCGGACAACAATTGTCTGAATGAATGTGAGAGATGGAAATGAACGAGAACGCGCAAACAGAATCAGCAACGGGAACGGCTTCTGCAACGGGTAATGGATCAGCGCCAATAGGCCAGGCACCGCTGTTCAAACCGCCGCGTGAAGGGTTCTTAGAGCTACGTGGAACGGTTAGCAGAGGTCAGACAATTATACTTGGGTTTCTCGGTGTCATTGCGCTGTTTCTTATTTGGGAAGTAGCGCACTACCTGACACCCGACTACCAACAGAAGTTTGTTCCAAGTGTTGGTCAAGTAACCAGTAAGGTTTTCTTCCTGTTCGCTGAAAAAGGTTATATTGCTGACGTCGCAAAGAGCGTTTATCGTATTTATCTGAGTTTCTTTGTTGCCTGTCTCGTCGCGATCCCTCTAGGTATTCTTATGGGGTCGTTTATCAAAATGCGGGCCTTGATCAACCCCACTGTTGGCGGGTTGCGGTATCTACCGGCGGCCTCATTTGTGCCGCTGTTGCTGGTGTATTTCGGACCAACTGACTTTGCAAAAATGGCGCTCCTTTTCTTAGGGTGTGTTTTCTTCCTGGTAGCATTAATCCTCGACAATATTGAAGCCGTTCCCCGGGCACTCATTGAATCCGCACAGACAATGGGTGCGGGGCGATTACATATTATCTTCCGCGTAACGTTCCGAGCAGCTGCCCCGCAAATCCTCGACTCCATGCGTAACATGATTGCCGTATCATGGACCTATCTAGTGATCGCAGAAATCGTCGCCGCAACAGATGGCATAGGCGCTGTCATGATGCGAGGCGCACGTTTCCTGCATGTTGATGTCATCATGGGTGGTATCCTTACAATTGGGGTTTTGGGCGTGTTAACGGATATTACTTTCCGGGTCGCAGCCCATTTCCTATTCCCCCACACACATGCACGGCGTTGAGGAGTCTGGAACATGGGTATATTCGGAAGCAATTTTAATGCAGCGCATCATGCGGCTCTCGAGGTCGCACAAAAAGAAGGCAAGTTCCCTCTGAGCGTTAATCGCGTCACAAAAGAGTATTTGAATGGCGAGCGTGTTGCCGTCGATGACATGTCGTTTGATATCAAGGAGCACGAAGTTACGGCGATGATTGGCCCGTCTGGTTGTGGGAAAACGACAGTGCTCCGCCTTATGGCCGGCCTGGAGTTTCCAACGCGCGGCAATGTCGAGTCGTTTGGTATGCCAATCAAAGGCCCTGGCCCTGAGCGCGGGCTCGTTTTCCAGGCCTACACCTCTTTCCCCTGGCTCACTGTTATTGAAAATGTTCAACATGGCGTCGCTATTCAAGGATTTTCAAAAGCGGAACAGCGTGATCGGGCGGAACACTACCTGAAACTTGTGCATCTCGACGACTTCGCTAACGCCTACCCGGATGAATTGTCCGGCGGCATGAAGCAGCGTGTTGCCATCGCAAGGGCGCTGGCGCAGGACCCACAAATCCTGTTGCTTGACGAACCCTTCGGCGCGCTCGATGCGCAGGTCACCTGGGAAATGGAAGAGATGGTGGTCGAAATTTGCGAAAATACGAACAAGACGATTGTTCTGGTTACTCATGACATTCAGGAAGCGGTCTATCTGGCTGACCGGATCATATTTTTCACACGCCAGCCCGGAAAAATTAAGGAAGACATGGCCATGGAGTTCAAGCAAGGCCAACGTTTCAAGAGAAAAGAAGATCTTCTTTCCGAGCCCGGATACGTGGAAATGGAAAAGCGCCTTTACACAATGATGCGGGAAGAAATTCAGGGGCGTATTAGCTAATAAACGTAACTAAGTCATCATCATTACTTCATCAACAGGGAGATCAAACATGACTTCACAGATTTCAAAAATGGTAGTAAGGCGGTTCTCGCGCTTACTTGCCGTAACCGCTCTGTTTTGTGCGTTGCTCGTTGGTAGTGCAGGAACAGTGATGGCAAAAGAGACAGTCAGAGTTGGCCATTTCACATGGCCCGGATATGGCTTTTTGTATGTAGCACAGGAAAAGAACCTGTCACCTGATCTTGAGTTCGAATTTACCATCATTGAAGATCCTATTCAGCTCTTCAGCCTACTTTCTTCAGGTCAGCTTGATCTCGTTTTCAGTACTGTTGAGTTCGGCCCCATTGCGACCGCCGAAGACATGGGCTTCAAACTTATCTCATTCACGAACTTGAGCAATGGCACAGATAACATTGTTGTGCGTCCCGATATCAAAGAAGCATCTGATCTGAAGGGAGAGCAAATTGCCGTCCTCGAAGGTGGCCTCGCACAAATTATGGTGGCCATCTGGCTTGAAGAGAATGGCGTCAGTGTCGACGATGTTCAGATGGTTAACCTCATCGCGGGTGATGCCGCTGCTGCCATGACGAGTGGCGCAATTGCTGCTGCGGAATTGTGGGATCCATTTGGCGCACAGGTCTTGGCCGATCTACCCGGAGCCCGCTCTGTCAGTAACTCGCGCGAACCTTTTTGGACGAAAACGGGTCTCATTGGTGATGCATTCTTCATGTCTGACACATTTACAACGAAACGACGCGACATAGCGGTCAAAACCACGAAAGCGCTTTTTGATGCTGTAGAGTACTGGAGAGCAAACCCGGTTGAAGCCGGCAAGATTATTGGCGACGCAATTGGCTTCTCAGAAGAAGATGTGGCATCAATTCTCGTGCCCACTGAGGATGGCGGTATCTATATGTACGGCTTGGAACAAGCTGGCCGTTTTTGTGGCGTACTTCCCGGCGAAGCCCCGTTCGGCCAACCTAACGGCCAAGCGGAAGCCAACTGGAATACGACAAACGACTGGTGGATCAAATTTGGGTTCATGACCAAAAAAGTTGGCTTCAAAGAAGGAACGGATTGCGCGCTCTTAAAAGAGGCGTATGAAGCTAATTAAAAAACGTATCAGTTGAAGAAATCAAAGCCTCTGAGATTTTGGTTTTCCATAGTCTCAGAGGTTTTTTTTACGTTCTCAAAGCCCACTCGCCGGCATTGCGTTCTGCTTGATCACTTGTAAGTTCCCCCGCAGGGGTGGGGCACACAGTGCGCAAACGGCGCATCACATATCAATAATATTTGGCGGAGTGATCAACAGAGGTTGGGCTGCCACGGGTCGAATATTGATGGTTAGGTGCCCTAGTGTTTAAACTTTCGGCGCTCCCCATTTGTACATTCGCATGCCAACCATTGTATTGACGGATGAAATTTTTTTATTGGTGTAGCAGTAGTCTTCCAGAAACTGTTGGAGCTCATCCGAGGACTGCGTCCAGACTTCGACAATGATATCAAACTCACCGCCCACAGCACCGACCCAGATCGCACTCTGATTCTTGGCGAGTTCAACCGCCATGTCATGTGGACTGACCCCGGCCGTAACATTTATGCCGAGCATTGCCCAACATCTGTATCCCACATTGACGGGGTCAATCACGGCAAGGAACCGAAGATGCTCATGCTCTTCCAGATAATTGACACGCGATCGAACAGCGCCCTCAGAAACACCCAATTCTCGAGCAATGGAGGAAAATGAGCGCCGGCCATCTTCTTGTAAAAGCAGCAAAATTTGCCGACTGAGATCATCAAAGTTTTGCTGGGGAGATTTGGACATCACTGAGGCTTTAGATATTTCTTTTCCAGCAATTCCTGCTTTTTTTGTCGGTCTCTTAGCCATTTTTCTCTTCGTGCCTTATTGCCTATTCAAAGGCCGTGGTGAACCTAGAGTAATTGTTTGCGTCTTACAATTGCTCTTCCCTTAATCAGGTAACACGAGGCCGTTCTCAACTGGAGTTTCGATTTTTCGGCGAGCAAAAAAGGTTTATGTACGCATGTCTTTGGCAGTAGATCCATTTGCGGTTCCGTCGGCATAACGGGAATAAGCCTCAATGTGATAATCGAGTCCATGGGCGGTCCTTAACACACAAGGTCTGTCAGCGACCGCTGCGGCCCAGTCGCGTATTGCGCCACAACTCTCGGGGATGGATACCCCCCGATAATGCTCCAAGACGCCGAAACGTTCAAAATGCGGATACAACGCCATATCGACGAGTGAAAATGATTCTCCCATCCAGTACGGCCCGCGGTTACGTTTTTTCAGGGCATTTTCCTCCAAGAACACCAACGCATCAATTAATGTATCTGCCAATGCCTGGCGGCGGTCCACGTCTTTTTCGAGCAAGACTTTATAAAAAAGGGGGACAAATTTGGTGTTGTCGAAATCAATCCATATTCGGGCATCTGCCCGTTGCGCAGGCGATGACGGCATCATGGGGGGATCAGGAAATTCTTCATCCAGGTATTCGTTGATGATCGCGGACTCGTACAACGTCACATTGCCATGAACCAGAACCGGGACTTTGCTGTATGGGGATACGGCATCGAACCAATCCGGCTTGTTCGACAAATCGACC
>JAJFIE010000534.1 GCA_021775275.1 Rhodospirillales bacterium
TATCCAGCCAAAAAAGATGCCCAGAACCGTACCACCGGAAATCGACAACACGGCAATAAGCAACGTCCGCCCCGCTGCTTCGACTAAAAACCAGATATCCGATGGCTGGAATGCTGTGAAAAACTGTATCGATGAGGTGGCTTGGTCCATATCTTAATCCACCTCGTTTTTGAAGTATCGCCAGGCGATCAACTTCGAGCCGCCGAGGATCAACTTCACGATGACGTAGTAAATGATGGCCGTTACCAGGAAGAATTCAAACACCCGGTAGGTCTTCGACGCCATGAACTGGGTCTCGCCGGAAAGCTCACGAAAGCCTACCAGCATACCGAGCGAACTCATCAACACCGACCAGACCATCTGATTGGTCATGGGGTGATAAACAATGCGCATGACCTGCGGAATGATGATCCGGGTGTAAGTCTGGCTCACGGTCATGCCGAGCGAACGGGCGGCTTTTAGCTGGGTGTCCGGCACCGCCTGAAAACCGCCACGGAATGTCTCCGCCAGATAACCGGCATTATTAAACGACAACGCGCACAGCACGATCAGGAATGGATCGAGATGGATACCGTAGGCGCCCAGGCCAAATCCGAAAAAGAATAATTGAAGCAATGCAGGCGTATTGCGGGCGATTTCAATCCAGGAAATCGCAAACCATGTAATGGACCGGTTTCCCGACATTCTGACAAGGGCCAGCACGAGCCCCAGAAGAATACCGATCAGCATTGCCAGAACGGCGACCTGCATGGTCTCGAGACCAGCCTCCAGTAATTCCGGCAACCGCCGAAAAACAGGCCGCCAGTGAAAGGTGTAATCCACGGTTCTGACCCCAGGAAATTATCGCTCTCGCCACGATTTGTTTTGTGACGAGAGCGATGTTTCGATCAGTACATGACGCCGGGAATACGAAGCTCAGGCGCTTCGCCACCGACATACTTATCCCAAAGCTCCTGATAGCGGCCGGAACGAACCTGATGGGTCACGAACAGGTTCAGGTAATTTAGCCATCCGAAATCCTTGCGCGGGCCGACGACCGACGTGTAATCCGTCGTCCATGGCATACGAGGACCGGCGATGATGGTGTCATACTGTTCCGCTATGGGTTTAACGGCGGTATTCGTCGTAATACCCGCATCGACCTTTCCCTGCGCAACCGCGAGAAATACCTCGTTTTCACTTTGATAGCCCTGATACAGGTTTTCGGTTCCCCATTCCGCAGCAATTTTCAGGAATTCCTGTTCCGGAACGGTGCCGATGGCGGCGGCAACTTTCTTACCCTTCATATCTTCGAACGTCACGATGCCGGAATCCTTACCAACGACGGCTTGTGCATAATAAATCGCGTAAGGAATGGAGAAGCCAACAGTCTTGGCGCGGGACAGTGAGTCAGATGTGGCGCCAAATACTACATCGGCACGGTTGGTCACGATGACCGGCAGGCGTTCAGCCCACGTTACCGGCAGGATTTCGAAATCCACCTCCAGGGCCGCAGCCATGTCTTTGCAATATTCCACATCGAACCCGGCGGGCTCGTTATTTTCATCACGATATCCAATGGGCGGAAAATCGAGGACGACACCGCAACGCAGTTTTCCTTCGTTGATGACATCGTCCACCTTGTCCGCTTTAACCTGAGAAGGGTCGGCAGTGATCACGATGACGGCAACAGCGGCCATCGCGGCAATATTTAGAATTCGCATGTAACTCTCCCTAGATAATTACCTTGATGAATATTTTCTTTGGTGGACACAATTGTTGTAGGGCGCCACCCTGGATTTCCCTCCGTACAGTTAAGCAACTATACCATTTGCACACAACATACCTTTCTGGACGTCGCATGAGTTTCAGGCCAAAAATTTGACGGTTTCGTCGCCTAAAACCGCCGCGTACAATTGAATAACGCCTCACACGCCATAGAGAAGGGGAGGGTGATACCAAATGTCGAGCGCACCTACTCAGAAAATGCAGGGCCACAATCGCCTCACAGATGCACTGGCGGATGTGAAAGAACGCTACCGCGCTGCCAATCCAAAAAGTCTTGATCGGTGGGAAAAAGCACACGATGTCATGCCCGGCGGTAATACACGAACAGTGCTCCATTACGAGCCGTTTCCGGCCACCATGATCAAGGGCGAGGGCGCGCACCTCTATGATATGGACGGCCATCGCTATACGGATTTTCTGGGTGAATATTCCGCCGGTCTGTACGGCCATTCCAACCAAATGATACAAACCGCCATCAAAGACGCCGTCGATGGCGGCATGGTTCTGGGTGCACCCAATCAGTGGGAAGCCAGATTGGCCGAAATCATCTGCGAACGCTTCCAGTCCGTGGACATGGTGCGGTTTACCAATTCCGGTACGGAAGCCAACCTGATGGCGCTGGGCGCGGCGCGGGCCTTTACCAAACGCGAAAAAATTATGGTGTTTGATGGCGCCTATCATGGCGGGGTGCTGTATTTCGCTCATGGCGGCACGCCGGTCAATGTGCCATTTAATGTGGTTTATGCGCCCTACAATGACGTGGACGGTACGCTGGCAGCAATTGAAGCCAACTCCGGTGATCTGGCCGCCATTATCATTGAGCCCATGATGGGAGCGGGCGGTTGCCTGCCCGCCGAAAAACCATTTCTGGAAGCGCTGCGTGCGGTCGCCACACAGCACGGTATTATCCTGATCTTCGATGAGGTCATGACATCACGCAGTTCAACTGGCGGTCTGCAACAACGGCTGGGTATCTTCCCCGATATGACGACAATCGGGAAATATGTGGGCGGCGGCTCCAGTTTCGGAGCCTTTGGCGGACGCCATGATCTGATGGCGCAATTTGACCCTGCATCACCCAATGCACTGCCCCATGCCGGGACTTTCAACAACAATGTCATGTCTATGGCCGCCGGCTTTACGGGATTGTCCCAGGTCTTTACGCCTGACGCCGCCGATAGACTCTATGCTCTGGGGGAGAGCTTCAAGGCGCGTCTAAATGAAATCACCGCTGCACGAGGCGTCGGCGTACAGGTAACGGGCAGTGGGTCAATATTGGGTATTCATACCCTGTCCCGCTCCATTCGCACGCCACACGATTCAGAAGACCCGGTGCCGGACCGCCAACCGCTGGTCCATCTGGAAATGATGCTGCGCGGGTTCATCTATGCACAGCGCGGATATATGACGCTGTCGCTCCCTATGACCGACGAAGATCTCGACGGT